>NZ_MWIG01000277.1:0-16874 GCF_002156145.1 Streptomyces sp. NRRL B-24572
CGGCCGTACGGGGCACTTTCGCGTCCACGGGGTGCGTCAGTGCTCGACGCCTTCCTCCAGCTTCTGGCCCCTGAGGAGGAACCAGGCCGCGACCGCCGTCGCGAGGAGGACGGCCGCGCCGACGCCCGCCGCGATCCGCAGGCCGTCGACGAAGGCCTCCTGGGCGGAGGACACCAGGGCGGTCGCCGCCTCGGGGGCGAGGCCGCCGGAGGCCTCGACCGCGCCGCCGAGGGATTCGTGGGCGGCCGACGCGACGTCGGAGGGGACGCCGGCCGGGGTGGCGAAGCCCTGGTAGACGCCGGTCACGATGGAGCCGAGGATGGCGATGCCGAGCGCGGCGCCGAGTTCGTACGCGGTCTCGGAGACGGCGGAGGCGGAACCGGCCTGTTCCTTCGGGACGCTGGAGAGGATCACGTCCGCGGTCACCGTGAAGGAGAAGCCCGCGCCCACGCCCACGACGAGCAGGGCGGCGCCGAGGAGCGGGTAGCCGGTGTGCTGGTCGAGCGTCGTCAGGACGGCGAGGGAGAGGCCGACCGCCGCGAGACCGCCGGCCACCACGGACCGCACGGAGAAGCGGCGGGCCACGACACCGGCGACCAGACCGGCCGTCACCGCGCCGATCGCGGCCGGCAGTTCGGCGAGTCCGGCCTCCAGGGGCTGGCGGCCCTGGACCAGCTGGAAGAACTGGGACAGGAAGAACACCAGGCCGGAGAGGCCGAGGATGGTCAGCAGGTCGGCGAGAACGGCACCGGAGAAGCCCCGGTGGCGGAAGAGCCGCATGTCCAGGAGCGGCGCGGGCAGGGTCAGCTGCCTGCGGACGAACCAGGTCAGGGCGGCGGCGCCGATGAGGGCGGCGGCGCCGGCGTCGAGGGAGGGGCCGCGGGAGGCCAGTTCCTTGACCGCGTACACGATTCCGATGACGCCGACGAGGGAGAGGGCGACGCTGGGGAGGTCCCAGGGGCCGGGGTCCGGGTTCTTCGACTCGGGGATCAGCTTGATGCCGACGAGGACGAGGACGGCCATGACGGGCAGGTTGATGAGGAAGACCGAGCCCCACCAGAAGTGCTCCAGGAGGAACCCGCCGACGACCGGTCCGACGGCGGCGCCGGCCGAGGCCATGGCACCCCAGATGCCGATGGCGAGGCTGCGCTCGCGGGGGTCGTGGAAGAGGTTGCGGATGAGCGCCAGGGTCGAGGGCATCAGGGTCGCGCCGGCGACGCCGAGGAGGGCGCGGGCGACGATCATCATCTCGGGGCTGGTCGCGTAGGCGTTCAGGACCGAGAGGGCGCCGAAGGCGGCGGCGCCGATCAGCAGGAGCTTCTTGCGGCCGATGCGGTCGCCGAGGCTGCCCATGGAGACCAGGAGTCCGGCGATGACGAAGGAGTAGACGTCGCCGATCCAGAGCAGCTGGGTGCCGGTGGGCTTGAGGTCCTCGGAGAGGAAGGGGGTGGCGAGGCCGAGCACCGTGGCGTCGACCGCCACGAGGAGGACGGCCAGGACGAGCACGGAGAGGGCGAGCCACCGGCCGGGCCGGTGCACGCCCTCGATATGGCTCTCGGTCTTGATGCTGCCGGTGATCACTTCTCCACGCTCCTGCGCGCTCCGCCGAGCAGCAGCTCGACGATCATGTACTGGAAGTCCTTGGCGGCGACCCGGCCGTCCTGCACGGCCCAGGCGCCGGAACCGATGAGCCCGTAGAAGGCCTCGGTGAGCCAGGCGGGGGTCAGGTCGATGCGGAAGACGCCCTGTTCCTGGCCGCGCCGGAAGAGGGCGGAGACCCGGGCGTCGAGGCGTTCCCAGCCCTCGTTCTGCTGGTCGCCCTCGAAGAGCTGGTTCTCGGTGACGAGGAACGAGAGCAGGGGCGCGACGGGCTCGACCTCGGCGACGAGCCGGCGTACGGCCTCGTCGGCGGGCCCTTCGTCGGTGCGGGCCCGGTCGTGGGCCGCCTCCAGCTCCTGCAGCCCGAGCTCTTCGAGCGCCCGCACCAGGGCGTCCCGCCCGGCGAAGTGCCGGTGCAGCGTGGCCCGCCCGATCCCGGCGGCCCGCGCGACCTCGTCCATGGTGGCGGTCGCCTTGCGGGTGAGCAGGGCGGCGGCGGCACGGAGCACCTGGGTGCGATCGACTGACATGAGACGACCATACACCGCGTGAGACATCAATGTCTCATTCGATAATTCAACGCCTCATCGTGGGCGGGGACGGAATGCTGCGACCATGACGAAGCCACTGCTGCTGATCGATGTCGACGGGCCGCTGAATCCGTACGCGGCGCAGCGCGAGCGGCGTCCGGCCGGCTACGGGACCCACCGGATGAGCCCCACGGGCTGGACGGGGGCGAAGCCGCTGCGGGTGTGGCTCAATCCGGAGCACGGGGGCGAGCTGCTCGCGCTGGCGGAGGCGTACGAGCTGGTGTGGGCGACGACCTGGAAAGGTGAGGCGAACGATTGGATCGGGCCCCGGCTCGGGCTGCCGGAGCTGCCGTTCATCGACTGGCCGAAGATGCACGGGGCCGCCCCGCGCGGGACGTCCTGGAAGACCCAGTACGTCCTGGAGTACACGGCGGGGCGGCCGTTCGCATGGGTGGACGACGACATCACGCCGTACGACCACGAGTACGTGGAGCAGAACCACCTCGCCGCCGCCCTGTTGCTGCGCGTCGACGAACGGATCGGGCTGACCCGGCCGGACTTCGACGCGCTCGCGGAGTGGGCGGCGGCGCTGTGACGTGCTGAGGGTTACTTCTGCTTGGCGGCGGCCCAGGCGTGCTGGATCACCAGGTCCGCCTTGACCTCGACGAGCTGGGTGGCGACCGCCGAGGGGGCGGTGCCGCCGCGGCCGTTGCGGGAGGCGAGGGCGCCG
This sequence comes from Streptomyces sp. NRRL B-24572, assembly GCF_002156145.1. Taxonomy (NCBI): domain Bacteria; kingdom Bacillati; phylum Actinomycetota; class Actinomycetes; order Kitasatosporales; family Streptomycetaceae; genus Streptomyces; species Streptomyces sp. NRRL B-24572. The sequence continues at coordinate 2,860 of NZ_MWIG01000277.1, forward strand.
GGGACGTTGAGGACGGTGCGGACCTCGGGGGTGAGGTGCTCGGAGATCTTGACGAACTGCTCGTCCGTCAGGTCGTCGAGCTCCTTGCCCTCCGCCTCGGCGACCTTCACGCACTCGCCGGCGACCTCGTGCGCCACCCGGAACGGGACGCCCTGCTTGACCAGCCACTCGGCGATGTCGGTGGCGAGGGAGAAGCCGGCCGGGGCCAGTTCCTCCATGCGGTCGCGGTTGACGGTGAGGGTGGCCATCATGCCGGTGAAGGCCGGGAGCAGGACCTCCAGCTGGTCGCAGGAGTCGAAGACCGGCTCCTTGTCCTCCTGGAGGTCCCGGTTGTAGGCGAGCGGAAGGGCCTTCAGGGTCGCCATCAGGCCGGAGAGGTTGCCGATGAGGCGGCCGGACTTGCCGCGGGCCAGCTCGGCGATGTCGGGGTTCTTCTTCTGCGGCATGATCGACGAGCCGGTCGAGAAGGCGTCGTGCAGGGTCACGAAGGAGAACTCCTTCGTGTTCCAGATGATGATCTCCTCGGCGATCCGCGAGAGGTTGACGCCGATCATCGCCGTGATGAAGGCGAACTCGGCGACGAAGTCGCGGGAGGCCGTGCCGTCGATCGAGTTGCCGACCGAGCCCCGCTCGAAGCCGAGGTCCTTCGCGACCGCCTCCGGGTCGAGCCCGAGGGAGGAACCGGCGAGGGCGCCGGAGCCGTACGGGGAGACCGCCGTCCGGGTGTCCCACTGCCGCAGCCGCTCGGCGTCCCGGGACAGGGACTGGGCGTGGGCGAGGACATGGTGGGCGAAGAGCACCGGCTGGGCGTGCTGGAGGTGCGTACGACCGGGCATGGCGACGTCCGGGTGGGCCTCGGCGAGGCCGACGAGGGCGTCCTGGAGGTCGGCGATCAGGCCGCCGATGATCCGCGCGTGGTCGCGCAGGTACATCCGGAAGAGGGTGGCGACCTGGTCGTTCCGGGACCGGCCGGCGCGCAGCTTGCCGCCGAGCTCGGCACCGAGGCGCTCCAGGAGGCCCCGCTCCAGGGCGGTGTGGACGTCCTCGTCGGCGATGGTGCCGACGAAGGAGCCGTCGGCGACGTCCGCCTCCAGCCGGTCGAGCCCGGCGAGCATGCGGGTCAGCTCGTCCTCGGTGAGCAGGCCGGCCTTGTGCAGCACGCGCGCGTGGGCACGGGAGCCGGCGATGTCGTACGGCGCGAGCCGCCAGTCGAAGTGGACCGAAGCGGAGAGCTTCGCCAGGGCCTCGGCGGGGCCGTCGGCGAACCGTCCGCCCCAGAGCCGGACGTCACCGTTGTTGCTGCTCACTGCTGCTCCTCGATCGAACGTGGGCGGATGACGCGAGGTCGATACTGATAGGCATAACTATGCGGAGCGCCGTATGTTTTGTCAATCGAGGTGCCCGGCGGCGAAATCCGGAGGCATCCCCGGACACCCTCCCCCTACGCTCCGCCCATGGACGACACCCACACCGAGGCAGCCACCCGACTGGCCCGGGGTACGCCGCTCACCTCGGCCGTCGACACGTCGGACGCCGCCGCCTGGACCGGCCTCGACCTCGCCGTGCGGCAGCTCGCCCGCACCAGCCCGTCCGCGCTGCCGGACCACGCGTGGGCGACCGGCCGCCGCTTCCACTGGTCGTGGGACGCACCGCTGCCCACCCTGAACCTCCGCCTCCGGGAACCCGACGAGCCCGGACTCGCCCTCGCGCTCTGCCACCCCGACGGCCGCATACGCGAGGCGGCCCTGCGGCGCGCGGCCCGCCTTCCCGCGCCTGCCCTGCGGCCCCTGCTGCCCCTCGTGGCGATCCGCTGCGCGGACTGGGCGGGGCCGGTGCGCGAGGCGGCCCGCGACCTGCTGCGGACCGCGCTCCCCGGCGCCGGACCCGACACGATCGCCGTCCTGGCGCCCGTCGTCCTGCGCGTCGCCGCGCGCCGGCACGGGGAGGCCGCCCGGACCCTCCTCGAAGCCGCGCTCCGGGAGGGCCCGACGCCCCTCCTCGACACCGGCCTCGTCTGCGACGACCGCGCGACCCGGCGCCTCGCGTACCGGATCGCCGTCGAACGCCGGCACTTCTCCCCCGAGCGGTTCGCCGAAGCCGCCGCCACCGACCCGGACGTGGTCATCCAGGACATCTGCGCGGACGGCGCCGTCGCCGGGGTCGGCCCGGAGACCGGGGACGAGGTGCTCGCCCCGCTCCTGCGTTCCCCGCACTCCCGGGTGCGCGCGGCAGGCGTGACGGCGCTGCGCCGGGCCGGGCGCCCCGGGGAGGCCGAGGCGTTCCTCGCGGACCGGTCGGGCCTGGTGCGGGCGTGCGCGCGGTACGTACTGCGGCAGTACGGCATCGAGGCCGCCCCGCTCTACCGGGCCCTGTGCGGGGGGAAGTCGGTTCCCCCGGCCGCGCCCCGCGGGCTCGGCGAGTGCGGTGCGCGGGACGACGCCGCCCTGCTGTGGGGGCTCACGGACCACCCGCACCCCGGCGTGCGCGCCGGGGCCGTGGCCGGTCTGCGCGTACTGGACGTCACGGACGTGGCGCGCCTGATGCCGCTGCTGGACGACCCCGCGCCCGGGGTCGTCCGGGAGACGACGGCCGCCCTCGTTCCGTACCACGAGCGGCTGCCGGTGGACGCCCTGCGGGCCCGGCTGGCGACGGAGCACCCCCGGCACGTGCGCGTGGCGGCGTTCCGGCTGCTCCTGGCACATGCCGGTCCGGACCTGCGGGAAATCGCCTGGACGCTGATCGACGACGCCGAGCCGAAGCTGCGCGCCAACTCCTGGGCGCTGCTGAGGAGCTGACGGCCGGGCCGGACGACCCGCAGGTGGGCGAGAATCCAGCCATGGCAAAAACATATGAACGCATCGACGGGCGGCTTCGGGCCTTCATCGAGGACCAGCCGGTGTTCTTCACCGCGACCGCTCCCCTCTCCGGCGACGGTCACGTCAACCTCTCCCCCAAGGGCCGCAGGGGAACCCTCGTCGTGCTCGACGAACTGACCCTCGCCTACGTCGACTTCGGCGGCAGCGGCGCCGAGACGATCGCGCACCTGCGGGAGCCGGGGAACGGGCGGATCACCCTGATGTGGACCGCCTTCTCGGGGCCGCCGACCGTCGTGCGGGTGCACGGGACGGGCGAGGCCGTGCTGCGGGACGATCCGCGCTGGGGCGAGCTGTTCGCGCGGTTCCCGGCCGAGGCCGTGGAGGGGCAGGGCAGTGCGCGGGCGATCGTCCTCGTGCGCGCGCGGCGGATCAGCGACGCCTGCGGGTTCGCCGTACCGGTGATGGAGTACCGGGAGGAGCGGTCGCTGCACGCCGAGTACTTCAACCGGAAGACGGACCAGGAGTTCAGCGACTACTGCGCGAGCAAGGACCACATCGCGACCAGCCTCGACGGGCTCCCCGGCCTTCCGCTTCCGCTTCCCCCACTGCCCGCCGAATAGCCCCGTACGACGGGCGAGGGCACGGCTGCCGTCCTAGCGTCGCGGGCATGCGTACTCTGCTCGTCCTCGGCGCCGCCCTGCTCTCCCTCGGCTCCGCGCCCGTACCGCTGCCCGAGCGGATGGCCGACACCGGCGGGGGCTCCCAGCTGATCACGGCCGAGGCCCCGGACACGGGCGCCACCACGGGAACGCTGACCTGGTGGGACCGGCGGGGCGGGCGGTGGGTCGTGGCGGGCTCCGCGCCCGCCCGGTTCGGGGCGAACGGGCTCACCGAGGGCTCCTCGCGCCGCCAGGGCACGGACACCACGCCCACCGGGCTCTACCGGCTGCCGTACGCCTTCGGGGTGCGGGCGAGGCCCGCCGGGACCCGCTTCCCGTACGCCCGGGTCACCGGGCGTTCCTGGTGGTGCCAGGACAACGCCTCCCGCGCGTACAACCGCTGGGTCGAGGGGCTGCCCCGGGACTGCCGGGCCGACGAGGCCGAGCACCTCGTCTCGTACCCCACGCAGTACGCGTACGCGCTCGTCATCGGCTTCAACTACGAGCGCCCGGTACGCGGGCGCGGGGCCGGGATCTTCCTGCACGTCAACGGGCGCGGGGCGACCGCCGGTTGCGTCTCCGTGCCGGCCGACGCGATGCGCGCGGTCCTCGCCTGGGCGGATCCCGCGCGCCGACCGCACATCGCCGTCGGAACGCGGGGCGGTCCGACGGCGATCACGCGGTATTGAACCCAGGGGCTACTTCTGGGCCAGTTTCAGCAGGTGGTCGGCGAGTGCCTGGCCGCCCACCGGGTCGCGGCTGATGAGCAGCAGGGTGTCGTCACCCGCGATCGTGCCGAGGATGGCGTGGAGTTCGGCCTGGTCGATGGCCGACGCGAGGAACTGGGCGGCGCCCGGCGGGGTCCGCAGCACCACCAGGTTGGCGGAGGCCTCGGCGGAGATCAGCAGTTCGCCGGAGAGGCGCCGCATGCGCTCCTCCTTGGCGGACTCGCCGAGCGGCGCCTGCGGGGTGCGGAAGCCGCCCTCGCTGGGCACCGCGTAGATCAGCTCGCCGCCGGTGTTGCGGATCTTCACCGCGCCGAGCTCGTCGAGGTCGCGGCTGAGCGTCGCCTGGGTGACGCTCAGCCCGTCGTCCGCGAGGAGCTTGGCGAGCTGGCTCTGCGAGCGCACCGGCTGCCGGTTGAGGATGTCGACGATCCTGCGGTGGCGTGCGGTGCGGGTCTGCGGAACGGACGGCCCGCCGTGCTCGTTCTCCTGCGCGTCGGTCATCGTCGTCTCATTCTCCGGTTCGTCCTTGCCCGTTCGCCTCGTCCAGGACCCCGGGCAGCGCCTGGAGGAAGGCGTCCGCCTCGGCGTCGGTGAGGACCAGCGGAGGCATGATCCGTACGACGTCGGGGGCGGGCGCGTTCACCAGGAGGCCGGCGTCCTGGGCCGCCTGCTGCACCTGGGGTGCGAGGGGCCCGGTGAGCACGATACCCAGCAGAAGGCCCGCACCACGGACGTGGGAGACCAGCGGGTGCCCCAGACCCTCGATTCCCTGGCGCAGCCGCTCCCCGACCGCCTTCACGTGGTCGAGGGCCGCGTCGGCGGCGAGGGTGTCCAGGACGGCGAGTCCGGCGGCGCAGGCGACCGGGTTGCCGCCGAAGGTGGTGCCGTGGTGGCCGGGGGCGAAGAGCTCCGCGGCCTCGCCGAAGGCGACGGTCGCGCCGAGCGGGAGGCCGCCGCCGAGCCCCTTGGCGAGGGTCACGACGTCCGGCTCGACGCCCTCGTGGGCCTGGTGCTCGAACCAGTGGCCGCACCGGCCGATGCCGGTCTGCACCTCGTCGAGGACGAGGAGGGTGCCGGTGGCGCGGGTGATCTCCCGGGCCGCCTTCAGATAGCCGGCGGGCGGGACGACGACGCCGTTCTCGCCCTGGATGGGCTCGATGATGACGAAGGCGGTGTCCTCGGTGACCGCGGCCCGCAGCGCCTCCACGTCCCCGTACGGGACATGGGTGACGTCGCCGGGGAGCGGCAGGAAGGGGGTCTGCTTGCCGGGCTGGCCGGTGAGGGCGAGGGAGCCCATGGTCCGGCCGTGGAAGCCGCCGTCGGTGGCGACCATGTGGGAGCGGCCGGTGAGCCGGCCGATCTTGAACGCGGCCTCGTTGGCCTCGGCGCCGGAATTGCAGAAGAAGACCTTGCCGGGGCGGCCGAAGAGGCTCAGGAGCCGCTCGGCGAGCGCGACGGGCGGTTCGGCGACGAAGAGGTTGGAGACGTGGCCGAGGGAGGCGATCTGCTGCGACACGGCGTCGACGACGGCCGGGTGGGCGTGGCCGAGGGCGTTGACGGCGATGCCGCCGACGAAGTCCAGGTACTCCTTGCCGTCGGCGTCCCAGACCTTGGCGCCCTCACCGCGGACCAGCGGCAGCCGGGGGGTGCCGTAGTTGTTCATGAGCGAGCCCTGCCACCGCTGGGTCAGCTCGGTGTTGCCGGTCATCGGTCCCCCTGTCCGTCCGGCACGACCATCGTGCCGATGCCCTCGTCGGTGAAGATCTCCAGCAGGATCGAGTGCTGGACCCGGCCGTCGATGACGCGGGCCGTGGTGACCCCGTTCCGTACGGCGTGCAGGCAGCCCTCCATCTTGGGGACCATGCCGCTGGAGAGGTCGGGCAGCAGCTTCTCCAGCTGGCTCGCGGTGAGCCTGCTGATCACCTCGTCGCTGTTCGGCCAGTCCTCGTAGAGGCCCTCGACGTCGGTCAGGACCATCAGGGTCTCGGCACCCAGCGCCGCAGCGAGTGCCGCAGCCGCCGTATCAGCATTGACGTTGTAGACATGTCCGTCGTCCTGGGAGCGGGCGATGGAGGAGATGACGGGGATCCGGCCGTCCTCCAGGAGCGCCTCGATGGCTCCGGTCTCTATGGCGGTGATCTCGCCGACGCGGCCGATGTCGACCCGCTCGCCCTCGATGACCGGCTGGTGCTTGGTGGCGGTGATGGTGTGGGCGTCCTCGCCGGTCATGCCGACGGCGAACGGGCCGTGCTGGTTGAGCAGCCCGACGAGCTCCCGCTGGACCTGGCCGGCGAGGACCATCCGTACGACGTCCATGGCCTCGGGGGTGGTGACCCGGAGGCCGGCCTTGAACTCGCTGACCAGGCCCGCCTGGTCGAGGGCACGGTTGATCTGGGGGCCGCCGCCGTGCACCACGACCGGCTTGATGCCGGCGTGGCGCAGGAAGACGACGTCCTGGGCGAAGGCGGCCTTGAGGTCGTCGTCGATCATGGCGTTGCCGCCGAACTTGATGACGACGGTCTTGCCGTGGTGGCGGGTGAGCCAGGGCAGGGCCTCGATCAGGATCTGGGCCTTCGGGAGGGCGGTGTGCTTCCGCGCGGTGTTGCTCATGACGAGTACGCGCTGTTCTCGTGGACGTAGTCGGCGGTGAGGTCGTTCGCCCAGATGACGGCGGACTCCGTGCCGGCGGCGAGGTCGGCGGTGATGGTGACCTCCCGGTACCGCATGTCGACCAGGTCGCGGTCCTCGCCGACGGAGCCGTTCTTGCAGACCCAGACGCCGTTGATGGCGACGTTCAGCCGGTCGGGCTCGAAGGCGGCGGAGGTGGTGCCGATGGCGGAGAGCACCCGGCCCCAGTTGGGGTCCTCGCCGTGGATGGCGCACTTGAGGAGGTTGTTGCGGGCGATGGAGCGGCCCACCTCGACGGCGTCGTCCTCGGTCGCGGCGTTGATCACCTCGATGCGGATGTCCTTGCTGGCGCCCTCGGCGTCGCCGATGAGCTGGCGGGCGAGGTCGTCGCAGACGGTCCGGACGGCCTCGGCGAACTCGTCCTGCGCGGGGGTGGCGCCGGAGGCGCCGGAGGCGAGGAGGAGGACGGTGTCGTTGGTGGACATGCAGCCGTCGGAGTCGACCCGGTCGAAGGTGAGCCGGGTGGCGCTGCGCAGGGCGGCGTCGAGGCCCTTGGCGTCGACGTCGGCGTCGGTGGTGAGGACGACGAGCATGGTGGCGAGGCCGGGGGCGAGCATGCCCGCGCCCTTGGCCATGCCGCCGACCGTCCAGCCGTCCCTGGTGACCACGGAGGTCTTGTGGACGGTGTCGGTGGTCTTGATGGCGATGGCGGCCTTCTCGCCGCCGTGCTCGGAAAGTTCGGCGGCGGCCGTCTCGACGCCGGGGAGGAGCTTGTCCATGGGGAGCAGGACGCCGATGAGGCCGGTGGAGGCGACGGCGACCTCGCCGGCGCCGATGCCGAGGCCCCTCTTTTCGTTCAGGACGGTCGCGACCTTCTCGGCGGTGGCGTGGGTGTCCTGGAAGCCCTGCGGGCCGGTGCAGGCGTTGGCGCCGCCGGAGTTGAGGACGACGGCGGTCAGCTCGCCGTCGGCGAGGACCTGCTGGGACCAGAGGACGGGCGCGGCCTTGACGCGGTTGGAGGTGAAGACTCCCGCGGCGGCGCGGCGGGGCCCGGTGTTGACCACGAGGGCCAGGTCCGGGTTGCCGTTCGACTTGATCCCGGCGGCGATGCCCGCCGCCGTGAATCCCTGCGCTGCGGTGACGCTCACTGTGCTTCTCCGTTCGCTTCTCCGCCCGCGCAGCTCAGAGGTGCGGGCTTCGTCGTCGTCTGCAGACCGGTGGCTGCGCGTGCGTCGCTCACGGAGCGACTCCGATCGTGGAAAGTCCGGTGGTCTCGGGGAGACCGAGGGCGATGTTCATGCTCTGTACCGCGCCGCCGGCGGTGCCCTTGGTGAGGTTGTCGATGGCGCTGATGGCGATGATCCGGTTCGCGTTGGCGTCGTACGCGACCTGCACCTGAACGGCGTTGGAACCGTAGACGGACGCCGTGGCCGGCCACTGCCCCTCGGGGAGCAGGTGGACGAAGGGCTCGTCCGCGTAGGCCTTCTCGTACGCGGCCCGCACGGTCTCGGCGGTGACGCCGGGCTTCGCGGTGGCCGTGCAGGTGGCGAGGATGCCGCGGGGCATCGGCGCCAGGGTGGGCGTGAAGGAGACGGTGACCCGCTCCCCCGCCGGTCCGCTGAGGTTCTGGATCATCTCGGGCGTGTGGCGGTGGCCGCCGCCGACGCCGTAGGGGGACATGCTGCCCATGACCTCGCTGCCGAGCAGGTGCGGCTTGGCGGCCTTGCCGGCGCCGGAGGTGCCGGAGGCGGCGACGATCACGGCCTCGGGCTCGGCGAGCCCCTCCGCGTACGCCGGGAAGAGCGCGAGCGAGACGGCGGTCGGGTAGCAGCCGGGGACCGCGACGCGCTTGGACCCCTCGAGCGCGGCGCGGGCACCCGGCAGTTCGGGAAGGCCGTAGGGCCAGGTGCCGGCGTGCGGGGAGCCGTAGTACGTCTCCCAGTCGGCCGGGTCCTTGAGGCGGAAGTCGGCGCCCATGTCGACGACGAGGACGTCGGGCCCGAGCTGCTCGGCGACGGCGGCGGACTGGCCGTGCGGCAGCGCGAGGAAGACCACGTCGTGTCCGGCGAGCTCCTCGGCGGTGGTGGGCGCGAGGACGCGGTCGGCGAGCGGGAGCAGGTGGGGCTGGAGGGCCCCGAGTCGCTGGCCGGCGTTGGAGTGGCCGGTCAGTGTCCCGATCTCCACGTGGGGGTGGGCGACGAGGAGACGCAGGAGCTCTCCGCCCGCGTATCCGCTCGCACCCGCCACTGCTACTCGTACCGTCATCGAAACCCTCCTCATGGATGGCATGACTATACGTGTTGCCGAACTTTTATGCAACGATCATCGAGGGGGCGAGTCCGGCGGGTTCCGGACCCGGAGCCCCGCACATCCGGTCGCCCGCTGCGGCACGGACTGACAAGGTGTCCCCCATGAGTGCCGAGCCCACACGCCCCGGACCGGTCCGTCACCACGACCACGGCGTCCGGCTCGCCGGATTCACCGGGCGGATACTCGTCGTCTGTCCGAGGTGCGGCGGTCGCGCACTCGTCACCCCCCGGCCCGGCCTCCCGGAGTCGAGACACCGGCATCTGCTCTTCGAGCCCCGCCGCCTCACCTGCGGCGGCTGCGGCGCGGTCGCCGATTGGGCCGCCGAGCAGCGGGGCGCCGGCCTGGTCGGCGTGATGCCCGGCGGAACCGAGGACCCCTTCTTCCGGCGGCCGCTCTGGCTCCAGACCCGCTGCGCGGGACGGATCCTGTGGGCCTACGACGAGGAACACGTCGACGCGCTCGCCGCGTACGCGGGCGCCCGGCTGCGCGTGCGCCACGCCTCCCCGACCCTGGCGATGTTCGCCCGGCTTCCGGTGTGGATGAAGTCTGCGGACCGCCACGACGAGGTCCTGGCCGGCCTGACGACCCTCCGGACCCTCGCCGGGCTCTCGGCCCCCGCCGATCGCTCGGACGCGGCCCACGAACGGGGCGACCGGCCGCGCCACCACGGCAGCCTGCTGTTCCGGGGCGGGCCGTACTAGACCGCTCCGTACAGACGTACGCTCCTGCGGTACGCGCGGGGAGCGGCGAACGGGGGAACTCATGGCGGCACATCACGCGCTGGACGGGCTTGCGAGCAATCCGGCGGCTCCGGCCGACGTACTGCTGCGGCTCCTCGCACTGTACGACGGCGACGACTGGATCGCGCGGCGGCTGTCCTGGCGCGCGTCGCTGCCCGACAGCGTGGCCGAGGCCATGCTCCACCACCCCGAGCGCCGGGTGCGGGGGCTGCTCGCGGAGAGCGCGGCGGCCGCCCCCGAGCTGCGCGCCCGCCTCCTCGACGGCCCGGCGTCGGACGCCCTGGCGGTCGCCGTCGGCCCGGAGCCCTATCGGGCCGTGGCGCCGCCCCTGCCCGACCAGGCGTACGAGCGGCTGCTGAACCACGAGCGCGAGGTGGTCCGGTACGAGACGGTGGGATCCGCCAGCGTGCCGGCGCACGTCCTGGTGCCGCTCGCCGGGCACGAGGACCCGCTGTTCCGGCGGGCCGCCTGCCGGCGCGTCTGGGGCGAGCTCACCGACGACGTGCGTACCGCGCTCCTCGACGACGTGGATCCGGCGGTGCGCACGGCCGCCTGCCTGCAGGTCATGCACGAGGACGAGGAGCGCACGGCCGAGCTCGTCGAGACCCTCGCGGAGGGCTGGCAGCTCGGGGAGGTGGCGGAGCGGGGCCGGCTGGGGCGTTCCCTCGCCGAGCGCCTCCTCGTCGAAGGGGCGTGGCTCGCCCGGCTCGTGCGCAACCCCACGTTCCCCTCGGACCTGGCGGCGGGGCTCGCCGGTCACGAGGATCCCGCCGTACGGCTCGCGGTCTCCGCCCGCCCCGGGCTGTCGGAGGAGGAGCGGGCCGCGATCGACTGGGAGGTCGGGCCCGAGGACCGGCTCGACACCCTGTGGTGGGTGTGGGACGCGCGCGAGGATCCGGACGTCCTGCGGCGGTGCGCGAGGTCGGCGCACACCTGGCTGCGGCGCAGCGCCGCGGTGTGCCCGGGGCTGCCCGAGGACTGCGTGGAGCCGCTGGCGGGCGACGCGGACTTCGGCGTACGGCTGCTGCTCGCCGAGCGTCACCCGCTGGCGCCGCCGGAGCTGCTGCTCGACCTGTATCTGAACGGCACCCACCGGGCCGTCGGCTCCCTGGTCTCCCGGCCGCAGTTCCCGGCGGCGGGTCTCGCGGCGCGGTTCGCGGACGCGCCGGACCCGGAGGCCCGGGTGCTGGCCCTGCGCGATCCGGGCGCGACGTCCGCACTGGTCGAGCGGCTGAGCCGGGACCCGGCGGCGAGGGTGCGGGAGGCGGCCGCTCTCGATCGGCGGCTTCCGGTGGCCCGGCTGGTGGAACTGTTGGAGGATCCGCATGTGGGGGCGGCTGCGGCCTGCAACCCCGAGCTGCCGGTCACGGAGATGCGGGCGCTGCTGGACAGGGCGGGGGTTCCCGGCCCCTGAGGGCCGCCGAGCCGCCGGAGGCGCAGAGCCGCCGAGGGTCCGCGTGGGCCGCCGCGAACCGCCATGAGCCCCTGTGAGCCTTCGCCGGGAACCCACCCTTTGCATGACCATGCGAGATGATGCATACTCTTCCCATGTCCAAGGTCCTCACCTCCCTGCCCGCCGGCGAGCGCGTCGGCATCGCCTTCTCCGGCGGCCTCGACACGTCCGTCGCCGTCGCATGGATGCGCGACAAGGGCGCCATCCCGTGCACCTACACCGCCGACATCGGCCAGTACGACGAGCCCGACATCGCCTCGGTGCCCGGCCGCGCGAAGACCTACGGTGCCGAGATCGCGCGCCTGGTCGACTGCCGCGCCGCGCTGGTCGAGGAAGGACTTGCCGCGCTCACCTGCGGCGCGTTCCACATCCGCTCGGGCGGCCGCGCCTACTTCAACACCACCCCGCTCGGCCGCGCCGTCACCGGCACCCTGCTGGTCCGGGCGATGCTCGAGGACGACGTCCAGATCTGGGGCGACGGTTCGACCTTCAAGGGCAACGACATCGAGCGGTTCTACCGCTACGGCCTGCTCGCCAACCCGCACCTGCGGATCTACAAGCCCTGGCTGGACGCGGACTTCGTGACCGAGCTCGGCGGCCGCAAGGAGATGTCGGAGTGGCTGCTCGCCCACGACCTCCCCTACCGGGACAGCACCGAGAAGGCGTACTCCACCGACGCCAACATCTGGGGCGCCACCCACGAGGCCAAGACCCTGGAGCACCTGGACACGGGCGTCGAGACCGTCGACCCGATCATGGGCGTGAAGTTCTGGGACCCCTCGGTCGAGATCGCCACCGAGGACGTCACGATCGGCTTCGAGCAGGGCCGCCCGGTGACGATCAACGGCAAGGAGTTCCACTCCGCCGTCGACCTGGTCATGGAGGCCAACGCCATCGGCGGCCGCCACGGCATGGGCATGTCCGACCAGATCGAGAACCGGATCATCGAGGCCAAGAGCCGCGGCATCTACGAGGCCCCGGGCATGGCGCTGCTGCACGCCGCGTACGAGCGCCTGGTCAACGCGATCCACAACGAGGACACCCTCGCCCAGTACCACAACGAGGGCCGGCGTCTCGGCCGACTCATGTACGAGGGCCGGTGGCTGGACCCGCAGGCCCTCATGGTCCGCGAGTCGCTCCAGCGCTGGGTCGGCGCGGCCGTCACCGGCGAGGTGACGCTGCGGCTGCGGCGCGGCGAGGACTACTCGATCCTCGACACCACGGGCCCGGCGTTCAGCTACCACCCGGACAAGCTGTCCATGGAGCGCACCGAGGACTCGGCCTTCGGCCCGGTGGACCGGATCGGCCAGCTCACCATGCGCAACCTCGACATCGCCGACTCCCGGGCCAAGCTGGAGCAGTACGCCGGCCTCGGCCTGATCGGCACCGGCAGCCCCGCCATCGGTGCCGCCCAGGCGGCCGCGACCGGGCTCATCGGCACCATGCCGCAGATGCCCGAGGGCGGTGCCGAGGCCATCGCCTCCCGCGGCGAGGTCTCCGAGGACGAGGAGATGCTGGACCGGGCCGCGATGGAGTTCGGCACGGACTGACGTACGGCGTCCTGTCTACGGAGGGCCGGTTCGACACCTTTGTGTCGGACCGGCCTTTTCGCTGGTCAAAGTGGTTCGCGACGGCCGCCGCGGGCCCGCTGCCGTCTGCTCGAAACGGAATGGGGCTCGCCGTCGGAGCGCGCCCGGGGCGGGGAGTACGGAATGACGGAGACGGCACACGCGGTCCGGACGGCGGAGAGAGACTGCCCCGAGTGCGGGAAGCCCGTGGCCGAGGGCGGGCAGTACGTCACCTGGTGCGCCGCGTGCGACTGGAACGTGGACCCCGAGGTGCGGGACGAGGAGCCGCCGGGGCGGATCGAGCGCGTACGGCGGCGCCTCGCGCAGCGGTACGGGGAGCAGCTCCTCGCCGACCTCGCGGACCCGGCCGCCGGGGCCGAGCCCGGGGCGGCGGACGGTGCCCGGCCGGGGACCCGGCTCGGGGTGGCCGGCCGGTTCGCGACGGCGCTCGCGGTGACGGTCCACGGCGTGACCGTCGCCCTGCTCGCGGGCGGGCTGTGGCTGCTCGTCGGCTGCTGGGGCAGGGGCGCCCTGCCCGTACTCGGGGGCTTCCTGATCGGCCTCGCCGTCGTCCTCCGGCCCCGGTTCCGCCGCCTCCCGAAGGACGAGAGCCACCGGACGGTCCTGCGCCCGGCGGACGCTCCCCGGCTCTTCGCCCTGCTCGACGAGGTCGCCGGGACCGTCGGCACGGCGGGCGTACGGGCCGTGGTGATCGACGCCGAGTTCAACGCCTCGGTCAGCACGCACGGCATCCGGCAGCACCGCGTGCTCCGCATCGGCCTCGGCCTCTGGGAGGTCCTGTCCCCGCAGGAGCGGATCGCCCTCCTCGGCCACGAGTTCGGGCACTACGCCCACGGGGACACCCGCCACTCCCTGCTCGTCGGCGGCGCCTTCCAGTCTCTCGGCACCTGGCGCTACACCCTGGCCCCGGCGCCCGCCCACACCCTGGTCGAGCACTTCGCGAACCTGGTGACCGCCGTGCCCCGGCTGCTCGTCGACGGTCTGCTCGTCCTGCTGGAGCACCTGACCCTGCGCCAGTCGCAGCGCGCCGAGTACCTCGCCGACTCGACCGCCGCCGCCGCGCAGGCGCGGAGGCGGCGGTCGAGTCGGCGA
>NZ_MWIG01000278.1:0-31579 GCF_002156145.1 Streptomyces sp. NRRL B-24572
TCGACCTCGACGTCCGCGCGGGCACCGTCACCGCCGTCCTCGGCCCCAACGGGGCCGGCAAGACCACCACCATCGAGACCTGCGAGGGCTACCGCAGGCCCGACGGCGGCACCGTCCGCGTCCTCGGCCTCGACCCGGTCGCCGACGCCGCCGCCCTGCGCCCCAGGATCGGCGTGATGCTCCAGTCCGGCGGCGTCTACTCCGGCGCCCGCGCCGACGAGATGCTCCGCCACATGGCGAAACTGCACGCCCACCCCCTGGACGTCGACGCCCTCGTCGAGCGGCTCGGCCTCGGCTCCTGCGGCCGCACCGCCTACCGGCGCCTCTCCGGCGGCCAGCAGCAGCGCCTCGCGCTCGCCATGGCCGTCGTCGGCCGCCCCGAGCTCGTCTTCCTCGACGAGCCCACGGCCGGCCTCGACCCGCAGGCCCGCCGCGCCACCTGGGACCTCGTCCGCGAGCTGCGCGCCGACGGCGTGACCGTGGTCCTCACCACCCACTTCATGCACGAGGCCGAGGAGCTCGCCGACGACGTCGCCATCGTCGACGCCGGCCGGGTCGCCGCCCAGGGCAGCCCCGACGAGCTGTGCCGCGGCGGCGCCGAGAACACCCTCCGCTTCACCGGCCGGCCAGGACTCGACCTGGGCTCCCTGATCAAGGCGCTGCCGGACGGCTCGGCCGCCGCGGAACCGCTCCCCGGCACGTACCGGATCACCGGCACCATCGACCCCCAGCTGCTCGCCACGGTCACCACCTGGTGCGCCCAGCACGGCGTCATGCCCGACGGCATCTCCGTCGAACGCCACACCCTCGAAGACGTTTTTCTGGAACTGACCGGCAAGGAGCTGAGGTCATGAAGTCGGACGCCACACTGCTCCGCCGGGGGTCCGGGGGTCGCCCCCCGGGCAGACACAGCCTCGAACTGACCGGTAAGGAGCTGCGCGGATGAGCGCCGGTACGTACGCGCCGAAGCCCGGTGCCGCCCCCGTCGGGCGGATGATCGCCGCGCAGACCGCCCTGGAGACCAGGATGCTGCTGCGCAACGGCGAGCAGCTGCTCCTGACGGTGATCATCCCCTCGCTGCTCCTCGTCCTGTTCTCCGAGGTCGACATCGTCGACACGGGCGCCGGCAAGGCCGTCGACTTCCTCGCCCCCGGCGTCCTCGCCCTCGCCGTGATGTCCACCGCCTTCACCGGCCAGGCCATCGCCACCGGTTTCGAGCGGCGGTACGGGGTGCTCAAGCGCCTCGGAGCCTCACCGCTCCCCCGCTGGGCGCTCATGACCGCCAAGACGCTCTCCGTCCTGGTCACCGAGGTCATCCAGGTCGCGCTCCTGACGGCGATCGCCCTGGCGCTCGGCTGGTCCCCGCAGGGCAACCCCCTGTCGGTCCTGCTGCTCCTGGTCCTCGGCACGGCCGCCTTCTCCGGGCTCGGCCTGCTGATGGCCGGCACCCTCAAGGCCGAGGCCACCCTCGCCGCCGCGAACCTGGTCTTCCTGCTGCTCCTGGTGGGCGGCGGGGTCATCGTCCCGCTGGAGAAGTTCGGCGCCGCGGGTGACGTGCTGGCACTGCTTCCGATCTCGGCCCTCTCGGACGGCCTGCGCGACGTCCTCGGGGACGGGGCCCCGATGCCGTGGGGCGACGCGGGGATCCTGGCCGTCTGGGCGGTCCTGGGGCTCGGGGCGGCGGCGAAGTTCTTCCGCTGGGAGTAACCGTAAGGTTCCGTTCCGCCATATACGCCCCCCTCGTGAAAGCGCGCACAAGCGCCGCCCTACGATAAGGCCCGTGCAGACCCCCCTCGCCTTCATCGCCCAGCGCTGGACCCCGTCCCCCCGGACGCTCCGGCGCGCCGCGCTCGCCGCCGTCGTGATGAGCGTGCTCATCATCGTCACCGGCGGCGCGGTCCGGCTGACCGGTTCCGGTCTCGGCTGCGACACCTGGCCGAAGTGCACGGACGACAGCCTCATCGTCACGCCCGAGCAGGGCTACCGGGGCGCGATCGAGTTCGGCAACCGGATGCTGACGTACGTCCTGTCGGCGGCGGTCGGCTGGGCGATCGTCGCCGCCCGTTCCACCAAGCCCTGGCGGCGCGGGCTCACCCGGCTCGCCTGGGCCCAGTTCTGGATCGTGATGAGCAACGCCGTCATCGGCGGCATCACGGTGTGGATGGGCCTCAACCCGTGGACGGTGGCCGGCCACTTCCTCGCCGCGAACTCCCTGCTCACGGTCGCCGTCATCACCTGGCACCGCACCGGCGAGGGCGACACCGCCCCCCGCCCGCGCGTACCGCGCCCGGTCCGCAAGCTGTCCTGGGCGATCACGCTCGTCTCCGCCCTGCTGATCGTGCTCGGCACGACGGTCACGGGCGCCGGCAAGCACGCCGGTGACAGCAGCGACGTCCCGCGCATGCCGTGGGACTGGACGAACGCCGCCCACGTCCACGCGATCGCCGCCTGGGTCGTCTGCGCCCTCGCGGTCGCCATGTGGCTGGTCCTGCGCGTGGTGGACGCCCCGGACGACACCCGCGCCCGGGCACGCGACCTGCTGATCGTGCTGCTCGCCCAGGGCGGCGTGGGCTACCTGCAGTACTTCACGGGCGTCCCCGAGCTCCTGGTCGCCGTCCACATGCTCGGCTCCTCGCTGATGTGGATCGCGGTCCTGCGGCTCGCCCTGAGCCTGCGCGAGCGCCCGCTCGCCGTGCCGGACATCCCGGCCCAGGCGGACCCGGAACTGGCGGCCACGGCCTGACGGCCTCTGGATCCAGAATTCTGGATCCACGATCCTGGATGCGGATTCTGGATCCAAGATCCCGGAGCCTGGATCCTGGATCCTGGATCCTGGATCCACGATCCCGGATGCGGATGCTGGATCCAAGATCCCGACGGGTCTATCGGCTCCCCGCGAGCCGGTAGACCCGTTTCGCGTTGTCCGCCGCGATCATCGTCGCCACCCGCTGCGCGTCCGTACGGGTCCAGGCGCCGTCCATGACCCACTCCCCGAGCACCCGGACGAGCGCCGAGCGGAACGCGCTCGCGGCGACCACGTGGAGCTCGGGCAGCCCCTGGGCGCCGCTGGAGAACAGCAGCTTGCCGAACGGCGCGCGCTCCAGGACCTCGGCGAGGACGGCCGCCGCGCGGGCCCCGGTGTGGGCGAGGACGGGGCCGAGGTCGGCGTACACGTGCGGGTGAAGTCCGGTCAGGTGGGCGGCCGCGCGGTGGTGCGGGTAGCGGTGCAGCAGCACCAGGTCGGTGCCGAGCCCCGCGGTGGCGGCGGCGAAGCCGTTCAGGGCGGTCGGATCCTCCGTGTGCAGCTGGAGGGGGCGTCCGGCGGTGACCGCGATCCAGAGCAGGTGGCGCAACAGGACGGGGTCGGTGAGCCGGCCACCGGCCGGGCGGGCGGCCAGCCAGCGCCCCGCGGCGCCGCGTACCTCTCCGGGACCGGGCGGTTCGGGCGCGCTCGCGGACGCGGAGGCCACGGAGGCGAAGGCCACGGCGCCGGCGGCGGCCCTGTGGACGGCCTCGGCGAGGTGGGCGAGGAAGGCCTCGACGGTGCCCGAGGTGTCGGCGACCTGTTCGGCGAGGTGTTCGAGGCGGACGATCTCGTGGGCCTCGGCGGCGCCCGCGGCTCCGAGCTCGGCGGGGGACGTGAGGTCGCCGGGGAGTCCGGTGTCGACCAGATAGGTGGAGATCCCGGAGGCCCGGAGCAGCCGGCGGCCGGCCTCGGCGGCGCCGAGTTCCCGGCGGCGGGCGAGGTAGCGGGCGGGCGGGCAGTGCGGTTCCAGACCGAGGAGCGGCGGGCACCAGCGGCGCACGGCGAAGCCGGTCTGGGTGTCGAAGAAGGTGGTACCAGGGGCGGGCAGCACGGCGGTCCCGCCCAGGTGGGCGCCGAGGCGGGCCTCGAAGGTGCCGAGGCCGAGCTCCGTTCGGAGCACCCCGTGGCAGTACTGGTCCACCAGGTCCGGCGTGTCGATCATCTCGGGGGGCTCCCTGTGTGGACGTGTCTCCACACGTCCTAACGGGTGAGCCCCGCGCGAGGTTGTTGCCTCAGCCGTTGTCGGCTGTCGTCAGCCGTTGGAGGGGCCGCCGATCTGGATGCCGGCCATCCGGGTCCACTCGTACGGGCCGGTGGAGACCTTGGCGGCGAACTCGCCGTCGAACTCCTCGTGGAGGGTCAGACCGGCCTTCTCGGCGGCCTGCTGCGCGACCGCGTACGTCTTCGCGACGAGGTCGCCCCAGCCGCCGTCCGTGCCGACCAGGACGATCCGGGTGCCCGCCTGGCCGATGTGCGCGAGGTGTCCCTCGGCGCCGCCGTGCGCCTTGGAGAAGGCCCGGATCTCCTTGGCGAGCCTGGCCGCCCTGCGCTCTTCCTGCTTCGTTTCTGCCATGACACGGATGCTACCGAGGGGTAGATCCAGTGGCGACGGCCGGGCCATGTGGGCTGTCCCACGTGACCCGGCCGTCGGCCGAACAAATTTTTCGGATGAGCGCGCTTTCAGATGAGCGCGCCCACGGCTGCTCTCAGCGCAGGAAGGGGTCCACCGCGACCGCCACGAAGAGCAGCGAGACGTAGGTGATGGACCAGTGGAAGAGGCGCATCTCCTTGAGCTTGGCGCCCGTCACCTCCGCCTTGGCGCGGTTGAGGAGCGCGTGCGCCTCCCAGAGCCACCAGCCGCCGGTCAGCAGCGCCACCGCGGTGTAGAACCAGCCGGTGTAGCCCAGCGGGGTGAGCAGCAGGGAGACGGCGACCATGACCCAGCTGTAGACCACGATCTGCTTGGCGACGACCTTGTTGGAGGCGAGCACCGGCAGCATGGGCACGCCCGCGCGTGCGTAGTCGTCCTTCACCTTCATCGACAGCGGCCAGTAGTGCGGCGGCGTCCAGAAGAAGATGACGAGGAAGAGGATGACCGCGGCCCACGACATCGAGTTCGTCACGGCCGACCAGCCGATGAGCACCGGCAGACAGCCGGCGATGCCGCCCCAGACGATGTTCTGGGCGGTGCGCCGCTTGAGGATCATCGTGTAGACCACGACGTAGAAGAGGAGCGCGCCGAGCGAGAGGGCGGCGGACAGCCAGTTGACCAGCAGGCCGAACCACAGCGTGGAGACCACGGCGAGGGTGAGCCCGAAGACCAGGCCCTCGCGCGGGGTGAGCACGCCCGTGACGAGCGGCCGCTGGGAGGTGCGGTCCATCAGGGCGTCGATGTCGCGGTCGATGTACATGTTCAGCGCGTTCGCGCCGCCCGCCGACAGATAGCCGCCGAAGCAGGTGGCGAGCACCAGCCACAGGTCCGGCACGCCCTGTTCGGCGAGGAACATCACCGGAACGGTCGTGATGAGCAGCAGTTCGATGATCCGCGGCTTGGTCAGCGCCACGAATGCCTTGACGCGGGCCCCGAACGGCCGATGGCCCCCCGGGCTGGGAGTCAAGACGACCCCTGCGGGTCGGGACTCGACGGCCGTCACGCACACCCCTGACAGAGAAATTCCCAGCAAGCTCCCCGAGTGAAGACGGGGTAAAGCTTGCGCGTACCACGCCACTGTAGACGTTGCCCAGACGCCGATCTTCGCGGGGGTGGGGTCGTGTTGGTGCGGTACGTCCCAAGGGGTGGACACCGTTCGGGGACGGCTCCGGGCGCGGCCCGGGAGGCGAACTCCCACGACCACCGGCAGTCTTGCTGTGTCCATCTATTTCTCCGCTCATATGAGGGGCATGGACACGGAAAGAGGGGCGTTCTGCGGGGGTAGGCTCGACAACGCCGGTACACCCTCAGTCACCGGCTCAAGACATGTGGAGAGGAGCCCTGACCCAGGGTGAGCACTAAGCCGACCACCACAGACCTCGAGTGGACCGAGTTGGACCAGCGGGCCGTCGACACCGCCCGCATCCTGGCCGCGGACGCCGTACAGAAGGTCGGCAACGGCCATCCCGGTACGGCGATGAGCCTGGCGCCCGCCGCGTACACCCTCTTCCAGAAGGTGATGCGGCACGACCCCTCCGACCCCGAGTGGGTCGGGCGCGACCGGTTCGTCCTCTCCGCCGGGCACTCGTCCCTGACCCTCTACACCCAGCTGTACCTGGGTGGCTTCGGTCTCGAACTGGACGACCTGAAGACCTTCCGCACCTGGGGCTCGAAGACCCCGGGTCACCCGGAGTACGGCCACACCGCCGGCGTCGAGACGACCACGGGCCCGCTGGGCCAGGGTGTCGCCAACGCCGTGGGCATGGCGATGGCCGCCCGCTTCGAGCGCGGTCTGTTCGACCCGGAGGCCGCCACCGGCGCCTCCCCGTTCGACCACCGGATCTACGTGATCGCCGGTGACGGCTGCCTGCAGGAGGGCATCTCCGCGGAGGCGTCCTCGCTCGCCGGCCACCAGAAGCTCGGCAACCTGATCCTGCTGTGGGACGACAACCACATCTCGATCGAGGGCGACACCGAGACGGCCGTGTCCGAGGACACGATGAAGCGGTACGAGGCGTACGGCTGGCACGTCCAGCGCGTCGAGCCGCAGGCCAACGGCGACCTGGACCCGGCCGCGCTGTACGCGGCGATCAAGGCCGCCGAGGCCGAGACCGAGCGTCCGTCGTTCATCGCGATGCGCTCGATCATCGCCTGGCCCGCGCCGAACGCGCAGAACACCGAGGCCGCGCACGGCTCGGCGCTCGGCGACGAGGAGATCGCGGCCACCAAGCGCGTCCTGGGCTTCGACCCGGAGCAGACCTTCGAGGTCTCCGACGAGGTCATCGCGCACACCCGCGCGCTCGGCGACCGCGGCCGCGAGGCCCGCGCCGCGTGGGAGAAGCAGCTCTCCGAGTGGCGTACGGCCAACCCGGAGCGCGCCGCCGAGTTCGACCGCATCCAGGCGAACGAGCTGCCGGCCGGCTGGGCCGAGAAGCTCCCGGTCTTCGAGGCCGGCAAGGGCGTCGCCACCCGTGCCGCGTCCGGCCAGGTCCTCCAGGCGCTCGGCGCGGTCATCCCGGAGCTGTGGGGCGGCTCGGCCGACCTCGCCGGCTCGAACAACACGACGATCGACAAGACCTCGTCGTTCCTGCCCGAGGGCAACCCGCTGCCGGAGGCCGACAAGTACGGCCGCACGATCCACTTCGGCATCCGCGAGCACTCCATGGCCGCGGAGATGAACGGCATCGCGCTGCACGGCAACACGCGCATCTACGGCGGCACCTTCCTGGTGTTCTCCGACTACATGCGCAACGCGGTGCGTCTGTCCGCGCTGATGCACCTGCCCGTGACGTACGTCTGGACCCACGACTCGATCGGTCTGGGCGAGGACGGCCCGACGCACCAGCCGGTGGAGCACCTCGCCTCGCTGCGTGCGATCCCGGGTCTGAACGTGGTCCGTCCGGCCGACGCCAACGAGACGGCCCTGGCCTGGCGCGAGATCATGCAGCGCCACACCAAGGTCTTCGGCAAGGGCGCCCCGCACGGTCTGGCGCTCACCCGCCAGGGCGTGCCGACGTACGCGCCGAACGAGGACACGGTCAAGGGCGGCTACGTGCTGTTCGAGGCCGAAGGGCCCTCCGGGCAGGACACAGACGCCCAGGTGGTCCTGATCGGTACCGGTTCCGAGGTGCACCTGGCCGTCGAGGCCCGTGAGCAGCTCCAGGCCGCCGGCGTCCCGACCCGTGTGGTCTCGATGCCGTCCGTGGAGTGGTTCGAGGAGCAGGACCAGGCGTACAAGGACTCGGTCCTGCCGCCGTCGGTCAAGGCCCGGGTCGCGGTCGAGGCCGGCATCGGTCTCACCTGGCACAAGTACGTCGGTGACGCCGGCCGGATCGTCTCGCTCGAGCACTTCGGTGCCTCGGCGGACGCGAAGGTCCTCTTCCGCGAGTTCGGTTTCACGCCGGAGGCGATCGTCGCCGCCGCGCGGGAATCCCTGGCCGCCGCCGCGCGCTGACGTCCATACGTACGACTTAATTGGAGATGCAATTCTCATGACAGACGCTCTCAAGCGCCTCTCCGACGAAGGCGTCGCGATCTGGCTGGACGACCTCTCGCGCCAGCGGATCACGTCCGGCAACCTGGCCGAGCTGATCGACCAGAGCCACGTGGTCGGTGTCACCACGAACCCGTCCATCTTCCAGAAGGCCATCTCGGAGGGGCACGGCTACGACCAGCAGCTCGCCGACCTCGCCGCCCGCAAGGTGACCGTCGACGAGGCCATCCGCATGATCACGACGGCGGACGTCCGTGACGCCGCCGACATCCTGCGCCCGGTCTTCGACGCGACCGACGGCCAGGACGGCCGGGTCTCCATCGAGGTCGACCCCCGTCTCGCCCACGAGACGGCCGCCACCATCGCCGAGGCCAAGCAGCTGGCCTGGCTGGTGGACCGCCCCAACACCCTGATCAAGATCCCGGCCACCAAGGCGGGTCTGCCGGCGATCACCGAGGTCATCGGCCTCGGCATCAGCGTCAACGTCACGTTGATCTTCTCCCTGGAGCGCTACCGCGCGGTCATGGACGCCTACCTGGCGGGTCTGGAGAAGGCCCGCGAGCGCGGCCTCGACCTGTCGAAGATCCACTCGGTGGCGTCCTTCTTCGTGTCCCGCGTGGACACGGAGATCGACAAGCGCCTGGACGGCATCGGCACCGACGAGGCCAAGGCGCTCAAGGGCAAGGCCGCCCTGGCCAACGCCCGTCTGGCCTACGAGGCGTACGAGGAGGTCTTCGGCGGCGAGCGCTGGGCCGCCCTCGACAAGGCGCAGGCCAACAAGCAGCGTCCGCTGTGGGCCTCGACCGGCGTCAAGGACCCGGCGTACAAGGACACGCTGTACGTCGTGGACCTGGTCGCGCCCGGCACGGTGAACACCATGCCGGAGGCCACCCTGGAGGCCACCGCCGACCACGGCGAGGTCACCGGTGACACCATCCGCGGCACGTACGAGCAGTCCCGCGCCGAGCTGGCGGCCGTCGAGAAGCTGGGCATCAGCTACGACGACGTCGTCCAGCTCCTGGAGGACGAGGGCGTCGACAAGTTCGAGGCGTCCTGGAACGACCTGCTCAAGTCCACCGAGGCGGAGCTTCAGCGCCTCGCACCTTCGGAGGCGTAAGCACTTTGAGCGCAGTCCACGGAGCCAACCCGCTCCGTGACGCCGCAGACCGACGGCTCCCGCGCATCGCGGGGCCGTCGGGTCTGGTGATCTTCGGCGTCACGGGCGATTTGTCCCGTAAGAAGCTGATGCCTGCCGTCTACGACCTGGCCAACCGCGGCCTGCTGCCGCCGGGCTTCTCGCTCATCGGCTTCGCCCGCCGCGAGTGGGCGGACGAGGACTTCGCGCAGGAGGTCTACGAAGCCGTCAAGCAGCACGCGCGCACCCCCTTCCGCGAGGAGGTGTGGCAGCAGCTGATCCAGGGCATGCGGTTCGTCCAGGGCGACTTCGACGACGACACGGCCTTCGAGCAGCTCAAGTCGACGATCGAGGAGCTCGACAAGGCGCAGGGAACGGGAGGCAACTTCGCCTTCTACCTGTCCGTGCCGCCGAAGTTCTTCGAGCTCGTCGTCCAGCAGCTCAAGAAGCACGGCCTGGCCGACCAGAAGGACGGTTCCTGGCGCCGCGCGGTCATCGAGAAGCCCTTCGGGCACGACCTGGCCTCCGCCAAGGAGCTCAACGAGGTCGTCCACGAGGTCTTCCCGCCCGAGGCGGTCTTCCGGATCGACCACTACCTCGGCAAGGAGACCGTCCAGAACATCCTGGCGCTCCGCTTCGCCAACACCCTCTTCGAGCCGATCTGGAACCGGTCGTACGTCGACCACGTGCAGATCACCATGGCCGAGGACATCGGCATCGGCGGTCGCGCCGGCTACTACGACGGCATCGGCGCCGCCCGTGACGTCATCCAGAACCACCTGCTCCAGCTGCTCGCGCTGACCGCGATGGAGGAGCCCGCCTCCTTCGACGCCGACGCGCTGGCCGCCGAGAAGACCAAGGTCCTCGGCGCGGTGAAGCTGCCCAAGGACCTGGGCAAGTCCACGGTCCGCGGCCAGTACGCGGCCGGATGGCAGGGCGGCGCGAAGGCCGTCGGCTACCTCCAGGAAGACGGCATCGACCCCCAGTCGAAGACCGACACCTACGCGGCCATCAAGCTGGAGATCGACAACCGCCGCTGGGCGGGCGTCCCGTTCTACCTGCGGACCGGCAAGCGCCTGGGCCGCCGCGTCACCGAGATCGCGGTCGTCTTCCAGCGCGCCCCGCACTCCCCCTTCGACCACACCGCGACCGAGGAGCTCGGCCGCAACGCCATCGTGATCCGGGTCCAGCCGGACGAGGGCGTGACGGTGCGGTTCGGCTCCAAGGTGCCCGGCACCCAGATGGAGATCCGGGACGTGTCCATGGACTTCGCGTACGGCGAGTCCTTCACGGAGTCCAGCCCCGAGGCGTACGAGCGGCTCATCCTCGACGTCCTGCTCGGCGACTCCAACCTCTTCCCGCGGGTCGAGGAGGTCGAGCTGTCCTGGAAGATCCTCGACCCGATCGAGCAGTTCTGGGACAAGCACGGCAAGCCCGCGCAGTACCCGTCGGGAACCTGGGGTCCGGTCGAGGCGGACGAGATGCTCGCACGAGACGGCAGGAGCTGGCGCCGGCCATGAAGACCGACCTGACGGACACCACGTCCTCCAAGATCAACAAGGCGCTGGTGCTCGGGCGGCGGGCGATCGGCACGCCGGCCGTCGGCATGGTGCTCACCCTCGTGATCGTCACCGACGAGGAGAACGCCTACGACGCGCTCAAGGCCGCCAACGAGGCCTCCCGCGAGCACCCCTCGCGGACCCTCGTCGTCATCAAGCGGGTCTCGCGCTCCCCGCGGGACCGCGCCAAGGCGCGGCTCGACGCCGAGGTCCGCCTCGGCGCCGACGCCAGCACCGGCGAGACGGTGGTGCTCCGGCTGTACGGCGAGGTCGTCGACCACGCCCAGTCGGTGGTGCTGCCGCTGCTCCTCCCGGACGCCCCCGTCGTCGTCTGGTGGCCGGTGAACGCGCCGTCCGACCCGGCGAACGACCCGCTGGGCGCGCTCGCCCAGCGCCGGGTGACCGACACGTACGCCGCCGAGCAGCCCATCCAGGAGCTGACCGCGCGCGCGGACGCGTACACCCCGGGCGACACGGACCTCTCGTGGACCCGGATCACCCCGTGGCGTTCGATGCTGGCCGCCGCGCTCGACCAGGTCGTGTGCGAGGTCACCTCCGCCGAGGTGGAGGGCGAGGAGTTCAACCCGAGCGTCGAGCTGCTCGCGATGTGGCTGGCCGACCGGCTGAAGGTGCCCGTGCGGCGCTCGAAGTCGGCGGGCCCCGGTCTCACCTCCGTACGGATGGAGACCAGCGCGGGACCGATCGTGCTCGACCGGCCGGACGGCTCGCTCGCGACGCTCTCCATAGAAGGCCAGCCGGACCGTGCCGTGGCGCTCAAGCGCCGTGACACGTCCGAGCTGATCGCGGAGGAGCTGCGCCGGCTCGACCCGGACGACACCTACGCGACGGCGCTCAGGTTCGGTCTGGAGCGGCTCGACGAGGAGGCGGCGGTCACCGCCCCCGAGACCGTCGTGGACACGGTCGTCGAGACGGTCGTGGAGACCGTTGCGGAGACGGCCCCGGAGCCTGCCGCGGAGCCGGCCCCGGCCGCCAAGCCCGCCGCGAAGAAGTCCCCGGCCAAGAAGGCGGCGGCCAAGTGAGCCCCCCTCAGCTGGTCGTCCACCGCGACAAGGAGCTGATGGCCGAGGCCGCCGCGGCCCGGCTGATCACCAAGATCGTGGACGCCCAGGCCGCCCGCGGCTCCGCCTCGGTCGTGCTGACCGGCGGCCGCAACGGCAACGGCCTGCTCGCGGCGCTCGGTTCGGCGCCCGCCCGGGACGCGATCGACTGGTCGCGGCTCGACCTGTGGTGGGGCGACGAGCGCTTCCTGCCCGAGGGCGCCCCCGAGCGGAACGTCACCCAGGCCCGTGCGGCGCTGCTCGACCGGGTGCCGCTCGACCCGGCGCGGGTGCACGCCATGCCGGCCTCGGACGGGCCGTACGGCGACGTCGACGCGGCGGCCGAGGCCTACGCGGCCGAGCTCGCGGCCGCCGCGGGTCCCGGCGACCACGGCGGGGTGCCGACCTTCGACGTGCTGATGCTGGGCGTCGGCCCGGACACCCACGTCGCCTCGCTCTTCCCGGAGTTGCCGGCGGTCCGTGAGACCGAGCGGACGGTGGTCGGGGTGCACGGCGCTCCGAAGCCGCCGCCGGTCCGCGTCTCGCTGACGCTCCCGGCGATCCGGGCGGCGAAGGAGGTCTGGCTGCTCGCGGCCGGCGAGGACAAGGCGAAGGCCGCGGCGATCGCGCTGTCGGGCGCGGGTGAGGTGCAGGCCCCGGCGGCCGGTGCCTACGGCCGCTCGCGCACGCTGTGGCTGCTCGACGCGGCGGCCGCGTCGGAGCTTCCGCGGAGCCTGTATCCGCCGGCTTCGGCCTGATTCACGGGGCACTGACTCCCCTGTGCGGAGGCCCGGTTCACCTCTCGGTGAGCCGGGCCTCCGGCGTTTCCAGGTCAGTCGTTTCCAGGAAGGGCGCGAGGAGTCCCGGTACGGCCTCGGCGGCGAAGGCGAGGCCCTGGCCCTCGCCCGCGTCGAGGATGTCGTACGCGCCCTCGCCCGCCGCCGTGGTGGCGGTGACGGTCAGGATGCCGGCGCGGCGCTGGAAGTACGACTGCTTGACGGTCCAGCCGATGACGCCGGAGCGCTGGAGGGCGACCGTCGTGCGCCGGACGGTGCCCGAACGGGTCACCAGATGGCCGCCGCTGACGCCGTGTCCGAGGGCGCGGTACGCGTCGAGGGCGAGCAGCCCGGCGACCGGGCCGAGGACGAGGGCGCAGCCGGCCGCCACGTACAGCAGGACCGGGGTGAGGAGCGGGCCGAGGAGGGCGAGGACCGCGACGGGCCCGAGGACGCTCCACAGCGCCCAGCGCAGCCGCCGGGTGCGGGCGGCCCGGGGATGGGCGGCGAGGGGTGCCCCGGTCGGTGGCTCCGGCTCGCGCAGCACCAGGGCGGCGACCCGCTCGGCGCGCTCCCGGGGTGCGGCGGGCAGCAGGTTCTTCAGGTCGGCGTGCTTGTCGTCGTCGTCCTGGGCGAGGCCGGTGGCGACGGCGTCGACGCGGGCGGCCCCGAACAGCCGTACGCCGAGCGGCTCGACGAGCTCGATCCCGCGCAGCCTGCGCTCCTCCAGGGTGACCGACCGGGCGGTGAACAGGCCGCGACGGACGCGGAGGGTCCCGCCGGGCTCGCGCTCCAGGCGGTAGTTCCACCACATCTCGATCCAGAGTCCGAGGGCGCCGACGGTCCCGACGGCGGTGGCGAGCAGGACCAGGTCGACGACGGTCCAGGTCAGGGAGGTGTCCTGGAAGCGGTCCCCTATCCAGTCGATGACCTCCGCCTGGGCGTCGAACCACTCGCTGACCTGCAGGACGGCGCCGATCGCGGCGCCGCCGAGGGCGGGGGCGAGGAAGGAGACGGGGGCGTAGCGGATCCAGCGCGGGTCGAGGGTGGCCAGGGTGTCGTCGCGGCCCGGCTCCTCGGGGTCGGTGGCGCGGGCGAGGAGTTCGCGGCGGAGCCGCTCGCCCTCGGTGCGGGTGACCAGGTCCAGTTCGAGGCTGGACTCGCCGCCGGTGCTCTCACCGGTGCCGATGCGGACCTTGACGAGGCCGAGGACGCGCTGGAGCGGGTTGGCGGTGAGGTCGACGCTGCGGATCCGCTCGCGGGCCAGGGAGCGGCGCTTGAGCAGCAGGAGTCCGGTGTGGAGGTCGACCCGCTCGGGGCCGACGCGGTACCGGGTGCGGCGCAGCCGGACCCAGTCGGCGGCCGTGCCGGCGAGGACGAGCAGCGCGGCGCCCGCGAGGACCCAGGCGACGGCCTGCCACAGGGGCCTGCCGCCCGAGAGGCCGGCCACCGCCGGGAGGGCCGCGCCGCCGGCCACCCCGCAGAGGACGGCGGCGCCGGCGAGCAGGGTGCGCGGTTCGAGCCGCCGCCACTCCCCCTCGCTCATGTGGCGTCCCCGGGGGTGGCCCGGGTGAGCGCGGTGAGCCGTTCGGCGAGCTCGGCGGCGAGCTCGTGGTCGAGGCCCTCGATGCGGATCGCCCCCTTGGAGGAGGCGGTGGTGACGGTGACGGTGGCGAGCCGGAACGCCTGCTCCAGCGGGCCGCGTACGGTGTCGACCGTCTGGATCCGGGACATCGGGGCGATCCGCCACTCCTGCCAGAGGGCGCCGGTGCGCACGTAGACGGCCTCGTCGGTGACCTCCCAGCGGTGCACCCGGAACCACCAGGCGGGGAAGAACGCGGTGCAGGCCAGGCCCAGGGCCGCCACGGTCCCGGCCGCGAGCAGCAGCCAGGACCGGGCGGGCCCGATCAGCGCGCCGAGCACGGCCAGGACCGCCACCGGGACGGCCGTGGTCACGAGCAGCCGGCCCCGCCACCAGGTGACGGCCCGCTCGTCGACGGCGTTCCTGGGCGGCCGCAGCCGCACCGCGCCCTCCCCCGTCATCCGGTTACCGTCCGCGCAGCGAGCGGTAGGCCGAGACGAGCCCGGCGGTGGAGCTGTCGAGCTGCTCGCCGCCCTCGCCCTCCGTCAGGACCGGCTCGATCTTCTTGGCGAGGACCTTGCCGAGCTCGACGCCCCACTGGTCGAAGGAGTCGATGTTCCAGATCGCGCCCTGGACGAAGACCTTGTGCTCGTAGAGCGCGATCAGCTGGCCGAGGACGGACGGGGTGAGCGCGTCGGCGAGGATCGTGGTGGTCGGGTGGTTGCCCTGGAAGGTCTTGTGCGGGACGAGCTCCTCGGCGACGCCCTCGGCCCGTACCTCCTCGGGCGTCTTGCCGAAGGCGAGCGCCTGGGTCTGGGCGAAGAAGTTGGCCATGAGCAGGTCGTGCTGGGCGACGAGCCCGGGCAGCAGGTCGTCGACGGGCCGGGCGAAGCCGATGAAGTCGGCCGGGATGACCTTGGTGCCCTGGTGGATCAACTGGTAGTAGGCGTGCTGCCCGTTGGTCCCGGGGGTGCCCCAGACGACGGGTCCGGTCTGCCAGTCGACCCGGTTGCCCTGGCGGTCCACCGACTTGCCGTTGGACTCCATGTCGAGCTGCTGGAGGTAGGCGGTGAACTTGGACAGGTAGTGGGAGTACGGCAGGACGGCGTGCGACTGGGCGTCGAAGAAGGCGCCGTACCAGACGCCGAGGAGGCCGAGGAGCAGCGGTGCGTTCTCCTCGGGCGGTGCGGTGCGGAAGTGCTCGTCGACGAGGTGGAAGCCGTCGAGCATCTCGCGGAAGCGCTCCGGGCCGATGGCGATCATCAGGGAGAGGCCGATGGCGGAGTCGTAGGAGTAGCGGCCGCCGACCCAGTCCCAGAACTCGAACATGTTCGCGGTGTCGATGCCGAACTCCTCGACCTTCTCGGCGTTGGTCGAGAGGGCCACGAAGTGCTTGGCGACGGCCTCCTGGCCGGCGCCGAGCCCGGTGAGGAGCCAGTTGCGGGCGGAGGTGGCGTTGGTGATCGTCTCGATGGTGGTGAAGGTCTTCGAGGCGACGATGAACAGCGTCTCGGCCGGGTCGAGGTCGCGGACGGCCTCGTGGAGGTCGGCGCCGTCGACGTTGGAGACGAAACGGAACGTCAGGTCCCGCCGGGTGTAGGAGCGCAGGACCTCGTAGGCCATGGCGGGGCCGAGGTCGGAGCCGCCGATGCCGATGTTCACGATGTTCTTGATCGGCTTGCCGGTGTGGCCGGTCCACTCGCCCGCGCGGACCTTGTCGGCGAAGGCGCCCATCTTGTCGAGGACGGCGTGGACGCCGGGGACGACGTTCTCCCCGTCGACCTCGATCACGGCCCCGCGGGGGGCGCGCAGCGCGGTGTGGAGGACGGCGCGGTCCTCGGTGGTGTTGATCTTCTCGCCGCGGAACATGGCGTCGCGGAGCTCGGCGACGCCGGTGACGGCGGCGAGTTCGCGCAGCAGGGTCAGCGTCTCGTCGGTGACGAGGTGCTTGGAGTAGTCCAGGTGGAGGTCGCCGACGCGCAGGGTGTGGCGGGTGCCCCGCTCCGGGTCGGCGGCGAACAGTTCGCGCAGATGTGTCTCGCCCAGCTGCTCACGGTGCTTGCCGAGGGCCGCCCACTCGGGCAGCCGGTTGAGCCTGGTACGGCCTTCGCTGTTCATCTCGGACATCGCCCATTTCTTCTCAATACTGCTTGTCTGCCCCGCTGCACCCCCAACCTAATTGATCAGGGGGCCCAACGACGCGACGGCGAGCGCGAACAGCGCCGCCGCGAGGAGGGCGGGTGTGTGCGGTCCCAGGCCGGCGGCCGCGGCGCCGCCGAGGAGGGCTCCGAGCGGCGCGCCCGCGACGGCGAGGGTGCGGAAGGCCGCGGCGATGCGGCCGAGCATCCCCTCGGGGGCGCGCTCCTGCACGAGGGTCGTCTGCTGGACGTTCCACACCGTCCCCATGAAGCCGAACACCGCCATGGCCCCGATCGATACCGCGAGGACGGGCAAGGCCCCCATCAGGACGAGGCAGCCGGTCTGGACGGCCCCGGCGAGGAGCACGGCGCGTATCCGTCCGGTCCGCTCGGCGATCCGCCGGGCGAGGAATCCGCCGGCGACGGCCCCCAGGGCGTAGGCGGTGACGGTGGCGGCGTACGCCGTGTTCCCCGCCGTTCCCGTCGGGTGACCGTCCGTCACGTGGACGACGAGGGTGGCGATGAGGGCGCCCATGCCGATGTTGCAGAGGGTGGTGGCGGTGCAGAGCCACCGCAGGGCGCGGTCCCCGCGGAGGACGGCGAGCCCTTCGGCCATCTCGGCGCGGAGGGTGGACCCGGCCGGGCGGGGCGGCCGCTCGGGCGCCCCGGTCCGCAGGGAGGCGATGAGGAGCGCGGCCAGGACGTATGTGACGGCGTCGGCCGCGTACGGGACGGCGGGTCCGGCGAGGAGCAGGGC
The DNA here is from genome assembly GCF_002156145.1 of Streptomyces sp. NRRL B-24572. NCBI lineage: Bacteria > Bacillati > Actinomycetota > Actinomycetes > Kitasatosporales > Streptomycetaceae > Streptomyces > Streptomyces sp. NRRL B-24572. The sequence goes on from NZ_MWIG01000278.1 coordinate 16,956, forward strand.
GGGCACCGCGGGCCCGGCGAGGAGGCCGCCGGCGAGCTGCTGACCGGTCATCAGGCGGGCGTTGGCCCCGGCGAAGGTCTCGGCGGGGACGAGCGCGGGCAGCAGGGCGGTGGCCGCGTTGTCGAAGAGGGTCTGCAGGGTGGTGAGGGCGAAGGCGAGGACGAGCAGCAGGGCGATCGTGGCGTGTCCGAGGGCGACGGCGGCGGCGAAGGCGGCCACGAGTCCGCCGCGGACGAGGTCGACGGCCCACATGGCCCGCCGCTGGTCGACGCGGTCGGCGACGGCCCCGCCGAGGAGCCCGAAGAGCAGCCAGGGCAGGAAGCCGCAGGCGGTGACGGAGGCGATGAGGAGGGGGTCGTCGGTGAGCGAGGCGGCGAGCAGCGGCAGCGCCGCCGTACGGAGCGCGTCGCCGAACCGGGAGACGACCGCGGCCGTCCACAGCCGCCCGAAGCCTCCCCGCCAGGCGGGCACGGCCTTGGTCCCGCCCACTGCCTCCGTCGCCGCCACGGCGCCCCCCTCGCGTCGGTGATCCCCTGCCCGACCGACCGTAGGGGACGCCACTGACAACGGGGGTCTCAGTGGGCTGACAACGGGGTCTCAGTGGGCGCCGCGGTGCAGCCTGCCCTCGTAGCGGGCTTCGAGGAGGGTGTTGTGCTCGTGGCCGCCGGGGACGTTGGCGGAGACGTACACGGGCGGTTCGCGGCCCTCGGCGAGGAGGAGGGCGACGGTCTCGGCGACGGTCATCTGGACGAGGAGCGCGGAGGTGAGGGTGGAGATCCCGCACAGGGCGCCGCCGCCGGGGAGCGGGAGGACAGCGTCGCCGGTGGGGGCGCAGTTGTCGAGGACGACGTCGGCGAGGTCGGCGAGCCGCTTGCCGCTCGCGTGGAGGGCGGGGACGGCACGGGTGTGTTCGAGTGAGGTGAGGGCGACGAGCCGGTGTCCGGCGCCGGTCGCCTTCAGCGCCAGGTCGACGACCGCGTTGTTGACGCCGGAGCCGGAGACGATCACGAACAGGTCCTGCGGGCGGGGGTCGGCGAGGGCGTAGAGCCGTTCGGCGAGGCCCGGGGCGCGTTCGAGGAGCGGGTCGGCGAGGAGGGCGGGGTCCTCGCCGCCGCGCAGGACCAGGTCCGCGAGCGAGAGGCGGTTGGTGGGGACGAGGCCGCCGGCTCGGCCGGCGATCTCCAGGGCGGCGGCCTGGGAGTGGCCGGTCCCGAAGGCGTGGATGACGCCGTCGGCGGCGACGCAGTCGGCGAGGAGCCGGGCCGCGCGCGGGACGGCGTCCTCGTTGGCGGCGACGGCGCGCTCGACGGCGTCCCGGGCGTGGTCGGCGAACCGCGCGGCGCCGAGGTCGGGTCGAGGCAGGGCGGCGGACATGGCGGGGCCTCCACTGGTTCGGTGTACCCGGATCTTCCCCCGCGCTCACCGCGTACGGGGCGGACAACCGCCGGTGACGCACGAACGGGCCTTGCCCGCGAACCCGGTTCGCGGGCAAGGCCCGTTCGTCACACCGTCACACCACGCTTCAGATCTCGCCCCGCAGCTTGGCCAGCGCCTCGGCGAGGATCGCCTCGCCGTCCGCGTCGCTGCGGCGCTCACGCACATAGGCGAGATGGGTCTTGTACGGCTCCGTGCGCGGCGGGTCCGGCGGGTTGTCCCGGTCCTGGCCCGCCGGGAAGCCGCAGCGCGGGCAGTCCCAGGTATCCGGGACCGCCGCGTCGCTGGCGAAGCTCGGCTGCGTCTCGTGCCCGTTCGAGCACCAGAAGGAGATGCGGAGGCGCGGTGCCGACTCGCCCCGCTCGGCCTCCCCCATCGGCCCCGCTCCGACCCGGCTTCCCCGGATCGCGTTGCCACTTGCCACGGTCGTAACTCCCTGCGTGATGGTGCTCGAAGATGCCCCAGTCTACGTAAGGCCCAACGCGCGTCCAGTGATTGGAGTTACCGGTCCAACTTCATCAGCAGACCAAGTACCACAATGCAGGAGAACCAGAGCAGACCGACCACGACGGTGATCCGGTCGAGGTTCCGCTCGGCGACCGAGGAGCCACCGACGGAGGACTGCATACCGCCACCGAACATGTCGGAGAGGCCGCCGCCCTTTCCCTTGTGCATCAGCACGAGCAGCATCAGCAGCGCGCTGAAGACGATCAGGGCGATCGAGAACCCCATAACCACGGCTGGACCAACTTCCTCGGACTTATACGGACGGGGGCCGGGCACCTGCCCGACCCCCGCAAGGGTACGACGTAACGCCGCTACCGCATACTCACTGGTCGCGGAAGCGCACGATCTTGACGAACTCGTCGGCGTCCAGCGCCGCGCCGCCCACCAGGGCGCCGTCGACGTCCGGCTGCGCCATGATCGCGGCGACGTTGCCGGCCTTGACCGAGCCGCCGTACTGGATGCGGACCTTGTCGGCCAGCTCCTGCGAGTACAGCTCGGCGAGGCGGCCGCGGATCGCCCCGCAGACCTCCTGGGCGTCCTCGGGCGTGGCGACCTCGCCGGTGCCGATGGCCCACACCGGCTCGTACGCGATCACGATCGTCTCGGCCTGCTCGGCCGGGACGTCCTTCAGGCCGCCGTCGATCTGCGCGAGGGTGTACTCGACCTGGTTGCCCGCCTTGCGGATGTCCAGGCCCTCGCCGACGCAGAGGATCGGGGTCACGCCGTGCTTGAAGGCGGCCTTCACCTTGGCGTTGCAGACCTCGTCGTTCTCGGCGTGGTACTGGCGGCGCTCGGAGTGGCCGACGGCGACGTAGGCGCACTTCAGCTTGGACAGCATCAGGCCCGAGATCTCGCCGGTGTAGGCACCGGAGTCGTGCTCCGAGATGTCCTGGGCGCCGTACTTGATCTTCAGCTTGTCGCCGTCGACCAGGGTCTGGACGGACCGCAGGTCGGTGAAGGGGACGAGGACGGCGACCTCACAGGCGTCGTAGTCCTTGTCGGTCAGGGCGAAGGCGAGCTTCTGGACGTGGGCGATGGCCTCGAGGTGGTTGAGGTTCATCTTCCAGTTGCCCGCCATCAGCGGGGTGCGGGTGCTCACGGGTGTTCAGTCCTCCAGTGCGGCGAGGCCGGGGAGCGTCTTGCCCTCGAGGTACTCGAGGGAGGCGCCGCCACCGGTCGAAATGTGGCCGAATGTGTTCTCGTCGAAGCCCAGGGTGCGGACGGCCGCGGCGGAGTCACCACCGCCGACGACCGTGAAGGCCGGGGAGTCGACGAGCGCCTGGGCGACAGCCCTGGTGCCCTCGGCGTAGTCGGGGTGCTCGAAGACGCCCATCGGCCCGTTCCAGAAGACAGTGGCCGCGTCGGCGAGCTTCGAGGCGTAGAGCTCGGAGGTCGCGGGGCCGATGTCCAGGCCCATCCGGCCGACCGGCATGGCGTCCGCGGCGACCGTCTCCGGGTGGGTCGGGGCCTTGGTCTTCATGTCGGGGAACCCGGGCGCGACCACGACGTCGACGGGGAGCACGAACTCCACGCCGGACGCCTCGGCCCGCTTCAGGTACTCCTGGACCATCGGGATCTGGTCCTCCTGGAGCAGCGAGCTGCCGACCTCGTGGCCCTGGGCCTTGAGGAAGGTGAAGACCATGCCGCCGCCGACGAGGATGCGGTCGGCCTTCTCCAGGAGGTGGTCGATCACGCCGAGCTTGTCGGAGACCTTGGAGCCGCCGAGCACGACGGCGTACGGCCGCTGGACGTCCTCGGTGAGCTTCTTGAGGACGCCGACCTCGGTGGCGATGAGGTGGCCGGCGTAGTGCGGCAGCCGGGCCGGGAGGTCGAAGACCGAGGCGTGCTTGCGGTGCACGGCGCCGAAGCCGTCGCCGACGTACAGGTCGGCGAGGGCCGCGAGCTGGTCCGCGAAGGCGCCGCGCTCGGCGTCGTCCTTCGAGGTCTCGCCGGCGTTGAAGCGGAGGTTCTCGATGACGGCCACCCGGCCGTCGCCGAGACCGGCGACCGTGGCGGTGGCGGACTCGCCGACCGTGTCGGTCGCGAAGGCCACGTCGGCACCGAGCAGCTCGCCGAGGCGGGCGGCGGCCGGCGCGAGCGAGAAGGCCGGGTCCGGGGCGCCCTTCGGGCGGCCCAGGTGCGAGGCGACCACGACGCGGGCGCCGGCGTCGGCGAGCGCCTTGACCGTGGGGACGACGGCGCGGATGCGGCCGTCGTCGGTGATGGTGGTGCCGTCGAGCGGCACGTTGAGGTCGGCGCGGACGAACACGCGCTTTCCTTCGACGCCCTCTTCGAGGAGCTCGTCGATCGTCTTCATCTGTTAACAGACTCCTTGGTACGCGGTGGAGCACACAAACAGGGCTCGCACAGCGCGGCATTGCGCTGCCCGAGCCCTGCTCACATCGAAAGCCTGCCCTGAACCCTAGAGCTTAGAGCTGGCCGCCGACGAAGACGGTGAGGTCGACGAGACGGTTGGAGTAGCCCCACTCGTTGTCGTACCAACCGAGGATCTTGACCGTCTTGCCGTCCTGGACCATTGTCAGGGAAGCGTCGAAGGTGCAGGACGCCGGGTCGCCGACGATGTCGGAGGAGACGATCGGGTCCTCGGTGTAGAACAGGACGCCCTTGAGGTCGCCGTCCTCGGAGGCCTTCTTGAACGCGGCGTTGACCTCGTCCTTGGTGACCTCGCGGTCGAGGGTGACGACCAGGTCGGTGGCGGAGCCGGTCGGGACCGGGACGCGCATGGCGATGCCGTCGAGCTTGCCCTTGAGCTGCGGGAGGACCAGAGCGGTGGCCTTGGCGGCACCGGTCGTGGTCGGGATGATGTTCTCCGCGGCGGCGCGGGCGCGGCGCAGGTCCTTGTGCGGGAAGTCCAGGATGCGCTGGTCGTTGGTGTACGCGTGGACCGTGGTCATCAGGCCCTTGACGATGCTGAAGTTCTCGTCGAGGACCTTGGCCATCGGCGCGACGCAGTTGGTGGTGCAGGACGCGTTCGAGATGACGTCGTGCCGCGCCGGGTCGTACTTGTCCTGGTTGACGCCCATGACGATGGTGATGTCCTCATCGGTGGCCGGGGCCGAGATGAGGACCTTCTTGGCGCCGCCGGCGAGGTGCTTCGCGGCGTCGGCCTTCTTGGTGAAGATGCCGGTCGACTCGATGACGATGTCGACGCCCAGGTCGCCCCAGGGGATGTCGGCCGGGTCGCGCTCGGACAGCACCTTGATGGTGCGGCCGTCCACGGTGATGGTGTCGGCGGTGTGGGTCACCTCGGCCTTGAGGCGGCCCAGGATGGTGTCGTACTTCAGCAGGTGTGCGGTGGTCGCGGTGTCACCCAGGTCATTGACAGCCACGATCTCGATGTCGGCACCCTGCTCAAGGAGCGCTCGGAAGTAGTTCCGGCCGATGCGGCCAAAGCCGTTGATGCCTACGCGGATCGTCACGAACCGATCTCCTCGTCAGCTAACGCCGGAGTTCTCGACGCCGGCGAGATTTTTGTTTTTTGGGATGTCCCCGACCGCTTACGACCCTACCCCTCCAGCCGCCGGTGAGTGACATCGTGCGCAGCCGTACGCGCCCGAAAAGTGGGGTAAAACGGCTGACGGCCCGCACTTACCGACGGGTACGGGCCGTCATGGGATCTTTGTCCCCACTACTCTCCGTCAGCGCCGGAGCGCCCCGAGGGCGCGGCCGAGGAGCCGTGCTCGCTCGGCCGTGCCGGGCACGTGCTCCAGGCCGTAGCCGAGGAGGACGGTGTCACGGGTGGTGACGGCGGCCTGGGAGTGGAAGAGCGCCGCGGAACGCGTCCAGTCGGAGGCGTTGCCGGGGCTGCCGGCCGGGGCGCCGGGTGCGGACCAGGCGCCGAGGGAGGTCTCGAAGCCCTCCGCCTCGGTGGTGGTCCCGGTGACGAGCCGGGTGTCGTCGACGAAGGCGCCCATCTCGCCCGTACCGGGGTCGGAGACGTACGAGATCGCGAGCTCGACCTTCTTGCCGGCCCAGGCGCTCAGGTCGACGGAGGCCTGCCGCCAGCCGTTGGAGGGGCCGGTGAAGGCGTTCCAGGCGCCGGTGGTGCCGGTGGGCGCGCAGCCGTCCTCGCCGACGGTGAGGTAGTGGGCGAGGAAGGGGTGGCCGCGGACGTAGAAGCCCTCGCCGCAGTCGGCCGGGGGCGTGGTGGAGGTGCCGCCGTTGACGTCCGGCAGGGTCGTCCAGTCGTCCTGGCCGACGGTGTGGGCCTCGACGACGAGGTTGTCGTAGCCGGGCTCGGTGTCGTAGCTGACCTGGAAGTCCAGGCGCGGCTTCGAGGCGGCGACGGTGCCGGTGAGGTCGACGGTCCTGGCGAGCCGGGCCCAGGTGTCGTCGGCGTGCTTGACGGCCGCGAAGGTCGAGCCCTCGGCGGGCTCGAAGGGGGTGCGGATGCCCGGGTAGTCACCGGCGGAGGCGCTGCTCGCGAACTGCGGGAACTGCTCCGGCTTCAGGGTGTCCGAGGTGACGGTGTACGCGCCCGCGTTGTCCAGCGGGTTGTCGGCGGCGGCGCCGAGCGTGGCGCCGACGCCCGCGAAGGCGCCCGTGCCGGCGAAGGCGGGCGGGTTCTTGAGGCCCGCGCGGTGGTAGGCGCCGAGGTAGTACTGGGCGAAGTCGTTGGACTCCGCCCTGCCGATCTCGGTGAGCCCGCCGGACTTCTCGCCGGCGTTGATCAGCTTGCCGCCCTCGTTGAGGTAGGCGCGGACGGCGAGCTGGGCGGCGCCGGAGGGGCGCTCGGCGCCGGTGTACCAGACGACGGTGCGGAAGTGGGAGAGCACGCCGAGGGCGTCGGGGGCGCCCTGGGTGGCGACGTCCCAGACGGCGGCCCCGCGCTTGTTGTCGGCGAGCGCCTTCACGTATGCGGCGGTGTGCTGCGCGGCGGTGGTGCCGCCCTCGTCGGCGAGGACGAGCACGTCGCCGCGGGGGCGCTCGGCCACCTTGTACGTGAAGGGGGCGGAGGCGGTGGCCCGACCCTCACGGGTGCGGGCGGTGAACCAGACCTCGACGGAGTCGCCGGGTCGGGCTCCCTCGACCTCGGCGCGGTACTCGTCGAAGTAGAGGTTGTCCTCGCCGCCGAAGGTCTCGCCGCCCTTCCAGGCCTCCAGCTCCTCGCTGTGGGTGCGGCCGCCGTTGATCCGGTACCTCAGGGTCTTGCCGCGCAGCGACTTGCGGGCGGTGACGGCGACCTCCTGCTCCGCGCCGCGGGCGTAGGAGATGGTGAAGGTCTTCGGGGTGAGGTCGGGGGCGTCGATGCCGACCGGGGAGACGGGCCGGTCCGGATGGGCGGCGGTCTCCGCGACGGCGAGCGCGAAGGGGATGTTCTTGGCGAACTCGGCCTGGATCAGCTTCTCGTCGTCCGGGAAGGTGAAGACGGAGGCGCAGTCGGCCGGGTTCCAGGCGTCGTTCGGGTCCACGCGGGAGGCGGTGGCGCAGGTCGACATCTCCGGGGTGAACATCTGCATCCCGTTGACGTTGGCGGCGTGTCCGTCCGCCTCGCCGTTGGTGATGTACAGCTCGGAGGAGACCTGCGGGCGGTAGCCGGGCACGGCGGACTTCTGCGGGGTGCCGGCGAGGGCCTTGAGGGCCACGTCGTCGGGGGTGTCGGTGGCGACCTGCCAACCGACGCCGTAAAGGAGGAGCTGGGCGGCCGAGTGGTAGTTGACGCCGTACGCGAAGCCGATGCGCTTCTCGAAGGCGTCGAGGGCCTTCGTCTCGGGCTCCGACATGGGGCCCCTGCCGCGGAAGGTCTCGTCGGCCGGGTCGGGGGACGAGCCCTCGTTGTCGTAGCCCCACTTGTAGGCGAAGTTGCGGTTGAGGTCGACGCCGTCGCCGGGGCCGATCTTCCCGTCGCCGTCGTTGTCGCGGAGGTTCTTGCGCCACTGCCGGTTGGCGGGGTCGGCGTGCGTGAAGTCGTAGCCGTCCGGGTTGGCGGAGAGGACGAACCACAGCTCGGTGGAGTCGACGATGCGGGTGATCCGCTCGTCCTTGCCGTAGTTGTCGAGGTAGTAGTGCATCAGCCGCCGGGTCATCTCGGGGGTGATCCACTCGCGCGCGTGCTGGTTGGACATGTACAGCGTGGCGGGCTTCGAGCCGTCCTTGGTCTTCCTCGCGCCCTTGGTCAGCTTGAGGGCGAGGATGTCCTGCCCCTTGAGGGTCTTGCCGATGGAGACGACCTTGGTGAGCCCGGGATCGGCCCGTGCGGTGTCCAGGATCTCCTGTTTGAGGCCGTTCGGGCCGCCGTACGGGCGGAAGACGCCGTCGCCCGCGGCGGCGACCCGCTTCTCGGCCTGGGCGCTGAGGCTGTGCTCGGTGATCTCGACGCCCTGGCCGCGCAGCTGTCCGGCCTGACGGCCGGTGAGGAAGAGCTCGACCGTCGCCGAGCCCTTCGCCGGGACCTGCTCGGTGAGTTCATGGGCGTCGGCGCCGGCGTCGAGGAGCAGCGGGATCTGCGCCCGGGTGACCTCGGCCCGCCAGACGGAGAGGGCGTCTTTGCCGTCCCGGTCGTTCGGCTGCGCTCCGGCGACGGGTGCCGCCGCCACTCCGGCGATCAGCAGTGAAGCAGCGGCGAGGATCGATCTCGCTCTGCGTCTCATGAGCCCCCCTTGCTGTTGTCAGTCACGAAGGTGAACAGACGCCAGGCTCTTGGGCGCCCCTGGGACTGTCAAGGGTGCCTCGCGGGGCGTACGAAAAAGCTGCCGGTGCCTCAGAAAGGCACCGGCAGCGCGGAGTTCGGAGTTCCGTACGGGCTCCGTACGGCAGCGGGTCCGTCAGCCGACGAGGCTGTCGTCCAGCTCCTCCGTCAGGTTGGACTCGGTCCCGGGGATGCCCAGGTCCTGCGCCCGCTTGTCGGCCATCGCGAGGAGCCGGCGGATCCGGCCGGCCACCGCGTCCTTGGTCAGCGGCGGGTCGGCGAGCGCGCCCAGCTCCTCCAGGGAGGCCTGCTTGTGCTCCATGCGGAGCCGGCCGGCGGCTGCGAGGTGCTCGGGCACCTCCTCGCCGAGGATCTCCAGGGCGCGCTGCACCCGGGCCCCGGCGGCGACCGCGGCGCGGGCCGAGCGGCGCAGGTTGGCGTCGTCGAAGTTGGCCAGGCGGTTGGCGGTGGCGCGGACCTCGCGCCGCATCCGCCGCTCCTCCCAGGCCAGCACCGACTCGTGCGCGCCGAGCCGGGTGAGGAGGGCGCCGATCGCGTCGCCGTCGCGGACGACGACCCGGTCCACTCCCCGTACCTCGCGGGCCTTCGCCGCGATGGAGAGCCGGCGGGCCGCGCCGACCAGGGCGAGGGCGGCCTCGGGACCCGGGCAGGTCACCTCCAGGGAGGAGGAGCGGCCGGGCTCGGTCAGCGAGCCGTGCGCGAGGAACGCGCCGCGCCAGGCCGCCTCGGCGTCACAGGTCGCGCCGGAGACCACCTGCGGGGGGAGGCCCCGGATGGGGCGGCCGCGGCCGTCCACGAGACCCGTCTGCCGGGCCAGCTGGTCGCCGCCCGCCACCACCCGCACCACGAAGCGCGAGCCGCGCCGCAACCCGCCGGGGGCCATCACGATCAGCTCCGAGCTGTGCCCGAAGATCTCCAGGATGTCCCGCTTGAGCCGGCGGGCCGCCATCGCGGTGTCGAGCTCCGCCTCGATCACGATGCGGCCGCTCACCAGGTGCAGCCCGCCCGCGAACCGCAGGATCGACGAGACCTCTGCCTTCCTGCAGCAGGTCCGGGTGACGGGAAGCCGGGAGATCTCGTCCTTCACCGCTGCCGTCATCGCCATGGGCCGATCCTTCCATGCATCCGAAAAATACGGTCGTACGCGGCGGCCAACAGCTCCGGGTCATGCTTCGCGGAGCCGTCGGGCCGGGCCACCGGCGCCAGCTCGACCGCGGCACCGAGCCGCTTGGCGGCGTCGGCGAGGGGCTCTCTGGCTGACACGTCGGGCACGGCGGCCTCGTCGGCCAGCACCACGTCCAGGGCGAGTTTAGGGGCGTGTCGTCCCAAAACCTCCAAATGACGTTGCGGGGAGAAGCCCTCGGTTTCTCCGGGCTGCGGCGCGAGGTTCAGCGAGAGCACCTTCCGGGCCTTCGTCTCGGCCAGGGCGTCGAGGAGTTCGGGGACCAGGAGGTGCGGGATCACCGAGGAGAACCAGGAGCCGGGACCGAGCACCACCCAGTCCGCGTCGAGGACCGCGGCGACCGCCTCGGGCACGGCCGGCGGGTCGTGCGGCACGAGGTGCACGGACTGCACCTCGCCGGGGGTGAGCGCCACGGTCGCCTGGCCGCGCACGGTGTCCACCTCGTCCGGCCGCTCCGGGTCGTGGCCCCTGACCAGGGCCTGGAGCTCCAGGGGCACGGCGGACATGGGCAGCACCCGGCCCTGGGCGCCGAGCAGCCGGCCGACCAGGTCGAGGGCCTGGACGGGGTCGCCGAGCTGCTCCCAGAGGGCGACGATCAGCAGGTTGCCGACGGCGTGGCCGTTGATCTCGCCCTTGGACTGGAAGCGGTGCTGGATCACCCGGGCCCAGGTCTGGCCCCAGTCGTCGTCGCCGCAGAGCGCGGCGAGCGCCTTGCGCAGGTCGCCCGGGGGCAGCACGCCGAGCTCCTCCCGGAGCCGGCCGCTGGAGCCCCCGTCGTCGGCGACGGTGACGACGGCGGTGAGGTCGCCGGTGATCCGGCGGAGCGCGGCGAGGGAGGCCGACAGGCCCATGCCGCCGCCGAGGGCGACCACCTTGGGCTGGGTGCCGCGCCTGCGGAGGGTACGCCGCACCGCGAGGGTGGAGGTACGCCGACGGTACGGCTTCACTCGCGCCCCATGTCCCGGTGGACGACGACGGTCTCGACCCCTTCGGCGGCGAGGCGGGCGGCGAGGCGCTCGGCGGTGGCGACGGAGCGGTGCTTGCCGCCCGTGCAGCCCACGGCGATGGTCACGTACCGCTTGCCCTCGCGGCGGTAGCCCGCGGCGATCAGCTGGAGCAGCTCGGTGTAGCGGTCGAGGAACTCCTTGGCGCCGGGCTGGTTGTAGACGTAGTTCGACACCTCCTCGTTGAGGCCGGTGAAGGGGCGCAGCTCGGGGACCCAGTGCGGGTTCGGCAGGAAGCGCATGTCGACGACGAGGTCGGCGTCGACCGGCAGGCCGTACTTGAAGCCGAAGGACATCACGGTGGCCCGGAGCTCGGGCTCCTCGTCGCCGGCGAACTGGGCGTCCATCTTGGCGCGCAGCTCGTGGACGTTGAGGCTGGAGGTGTCGATCACAAGGTCGGCGTCGCCGCGCAGCTCGCGCAGCAGGTCGCGCTCGGCGGCGATGCCGTCGGTGATGCGGCCGTCGCCCTGGAGCGGGTGCGGCCTGCGGACCGACTCGAAGCGCCGGACGAGGGCCTCGTCGGAGGACTCCAGGAAGACGATCCGGCGGGTGACCTGCTTGGCGTCCAGGTCGGCGAGGGACTCCCTGAGGTTGTCGAAGAACTGCCGGCCTCGGACGTCCACGACGACGGCGATCCGGGCGACGTTGCCCTGGGAGCGGGCGCCGAGCTCCACCATGGTGGGGATCAGCGCGGGCGGCAGGTTGTCCACGACGAACCAGCCGAGGTCCTCCAGACACTTCGCCGCGGTGGACCGGCCGGCTCCGGACATGCCGGAGATGATCACCAGCTCGGGAATGGCCGCCTCGGCGCCGTTGTCGCCGGGGGTCTCCTTCGTGCCCGTACTCACGTGTCCTGCTCCGTCTTCTCGGTCGTGCTCGTGGTGCGTGTGGCGCTCGCTCATGCGGTGGTGCCCCCGTCGTCTTCCATGATCTCTCCTGTGGCCGTGTTCACGGCGGGTGCGGCGGGGGCCGCCTGGGCCAGGGCCACGGCGACCGCCTCCGCGGTCTTCCGGCCGAAGCCGGGGACCTCACAGATCTGCTCGATTGTCGCCTGCTTCAGCCGCTTCACCGAGCCGAAATGCTTGATCAAGGCCTGTTTGCGCGACTCTCCGAGGCCGGGGACGGCGTCGAGCGGGCTGGTCCGGAGGCGTTTGGTCCGCTTGGACCGCTGGTAGCGGATGGCGAAGTCGTGAGCCGTGTCACGTACCCGCTGGAGGAGGTAGAGCCCTTCGCTGGAGCGGGGCAGCACCACCGGGTCGTCGTCGCCGGGCAGCCAGACCTCCTCCAGGCGCTTGGCGAGCCCGCAGACGGCGACGTCGTCGATGCCGAGCTCGTCGAGGGCGCGGCGGGCCGCGGCGACCTGCGGCTGCCCGCCGTCGACGACGACGAGCTGCGGCGGGTACGCGAAGCGCTTGGGCCGCCCGTCGTCCTGGGCTCCGTCGGCGGGGACCTCGCCGCCGGCCTCTCCCTCGGCGAGGGCGTCCCACTCCCCCGTACGGTCCCTCTCGGCGAGGTAACGCTTGAAGCGGCGGCTGATCACCTCGTGCATGGACCGGACGTCGTCCTGCCCCTCGAAGCCCTTGATCTGGAAACGGCGGTACTCGCTCTTGCGGGGCAGCCCGTCCTCGAAGACGACCATCGAGGCGACGACGTCCTCGCCCTGGAGGTGCGAGATGTCGAAGCACTCGATCCGCAGCGGCGCCGAGTCCAGGTCCAGGGCCTCGGCGATCTCCTCCAGGGCCCGGGAGCGGGTGGTCAGATCGCTGGCGCGCTTGGTCTTGTGCAGCACGAGCGCCTGCTGGGCGTTGCGCGCGACGGTCTCCATCAGGTCCTTCTTGTCGCCGCGCTGCGGGATCCGCAGCGAGACGAGGGAGCCGCGGCGGCCGGACAACCAGGCGGTGACGGCCTCGGCGTCCTCCGGCAGCGCGGGGACGAGAACCTCCTTGGGAACGGCCTCGCCGCTCTCCTCGCCGTACAGCTGCCGGAGCGCGTGCTCGACGAGCCCCGCCGTGTCGACGGCCTCGACCTTGTCCGTGACCCAGCCGCGCTGGCCCCGGACGCGTCCGCCGCGCACGTGGAAGATCTGGACGGCGGCCTCCAGCTCGTCCTCGGCGAGGGCGATCAGGTCGGCGTCGGTGGCGTCGGCGAGGACCACCGCGCTCTTCTCCATGGCCTTGCGCAGGGCCTCTATGTCGTCGCGGAGCCGGGCCGCCTTCTCGTACTCCATGTCCTCGGCCGCGATCATCATCTGCTTCTCGAGCCGGCGGATGTACGTGCCGGTGCGGCCGGCCATGAAGTCGCTGAAGTCCTCGGCCAGTTCGCGGTGCTCCTCGGGGGTGACCCGGCCGACGCAGGGCGCCGAGCACTTGCCGATGTAGCCGAGGAGGCAGGGCCGTCCGGCGGAGGCGGCGTTGCGGAACACTCCAGCCGAGCACGTCCGCACGGGGAACACCCGCAGCATCAGGTCGACGGTCTCGCGGATCGCCCACGCGTGCGTGTACGGCCCGAAGTAACGCACGCCCTTCTTCTTGTGCCCGCGCATGACCTGGACGCGCGGAAACTCCTCGTTCATGGTGACGGCGAGATACGGATAACTCTTGTCGTCCCGGTACTTCACGTTGAACCGGGGATCGAACTCCTTGATCCAGGAGTACTCCAGCTGCAGCGCCTCGACCTCGGTGGACACCACGGTCCACTCCACGGAGGCGGCCGTCGTCACCATGGTGGCCGTGCGCGGGTGCAGGCTCGTGAGCGGCTGGAAGTAGTTCGCCAGCCGCTGGCGCAGGGACTTCGCCTTCCCGACGTAGATCACCCGGCGGTGCTCGTCGCGGAACTTGTAGACCCCCGGGGAGTCGGGGATCTGACCCGGCTTGGGGCGGTAGCTGGAGGGGTCTGCCATGCTCACCACCCTACTGGCGGGGACCGACACTCAGGGCGGGTGCGCTCGTTGGCCGGACATGGCTCAGGAGACTTCAGGACGGCTGGCGGACCGGGTGTGCGTGATCACGGGCGCGGCGAGCGGAATCGGGCGGGCGACGGCGGAACGCTTCGTACGGGAGGGCGCGCGGGTGGTGGCCGCGGACGTGGACGCGGACCGCCTCGCGGGTCTTCCCGGAGTGACCCCGGTGGTCGGGGACGTCTCCCGGGAAGAGGACGCGCGGCGGATGGTCGACACGGCGGTGGAGCACTTCGGCCGGCTGGACGTGCTGGTGGCGAACGCGGGCGTGATCCCGCTGCTCTCCGTCACCGAGGCGGAGGCGGCGGACTTCGACCGGGTGATGGCCGTCGACGGGCGGGGCATGTTCCTGACCTGCAAGTACGCGATCGAGGCCATGCTCGTCACGGGCGGCGGGGCCATCGTGTGCACCTCGTCGATCTCGGGCGTGGCGGGCCAGGCGAGGCAGGCGGTGTACGGGCCGGCGAAGTTCGTGGCGACCGGCCTGACCAAGCACCTGGCGGTGGAGTGGGCGGAGCGGGGCATCCGCGTCAACGCGGTCGCCCCCGGCACGATCGAGACCGAGCGGGTGGCCGCCGCGCGCGTGGAGCCGGGCGGGCCCGAGTACCTCACGGAGATCGTCCGGGCCCACCCGATGGGCCGCTTCGGCACGCCGGAGGAGGTGGCGGCGGCGATCCTCTTCCTGGCGTCGGACGAGGCGTCGTTCGTGACGGGCGCGATCCTCCCGGTGGACGGCGGCTACCTGGCCCGCTGAGACCCGCCCCCTGCCCGTGCGGGGCCCTGTGCCCCGTGCCCGTGGGGCCCGCGCCCGGCAGGCCGGTGCCTTCCGCCGCCCCCTCGTGTGGGCAATCGTCCCGCTCGAGCAGGGGG
>NZ_MWIG01000279.1:0-25962 GCF_002156145.1 Streptomyces sp. NRRL B-24572
ACCGCGGTGGCTTCCGCCGGGACAACGACCGTGGCGGCTTCCGCCGCGACAACGACCGTCCGTCCGGTGGCTTCCGTCGCGACGACCGCCCCTCGGGTGGCTTCAACCGCGATGACCGCGGTGGCGACCGTGGCGGCTTCCGCCGCGACGACCGTCCGTCCGGTGGTTTCCGCCGTGACGACCGCCCCTCGGGTGGCTTCAACCGCGATGACCGCGGTGGCGACCGTGGCGGCTTCCGCCGCGACGACCGTCCGTCCGGTGGTTTCCGTCGCGACGACCGTCCCTCGGGCGGCTTCAACCGCGACGACCGTGGCGGCCGTTCCTTCGAGCGTCGTGACAACGACCGTCCGTCCGGCGGCTTCCGCCGCGACGACCGTCCCTCGGGTGGTTTCCGTCGTGACGACCGTCCGTCGGGCGGCTTCAACCGCGACGACCGCGGCGGCCACCGCGGCAGCGACCGTCCGTTCAACCGCGACCGTCGCGACGACCGCCCCGCCGGCGGCTTCCGCTCGGGCGGCGACCGCCCGTACGGCCGTCGTGACGACCACCGCGGCAGCACCGGCTCGACCGGCGGCTCCTTCGGCCGCCGCGACGACAAGCCGCGCTGGAAGCGCAACGGCTGAGGCCGTGTGACCTGACGCGCCGACCCGGACGCGTACGACGAACCCCCGCGACACAGGATGTCGCGGGGGTTCGTCGTATTCGGCGTACAACTCTTCGGCCCCGGCATCGGTCTCGTACGTAGACGCGCATGGAGTTCACAGGTTCGACCCTGCGTCCGCCGTACCGATGGACGACCCCGGGAAAGGTCCCTCTTGTCACGTACCGCACCCGCGCGGCGCACCCGCGCCCGTGCCGCCCTCGTCCTGGCACTCGCGACCGTCACGGCCGCGACGTCCGCCGGGATCGCTGCCCCGCCCGCCGTCGCCGAGACGGCGCCGCAGACCACCGTGCTGCCGGCCGCGCCCCGCTTCTCGCCGCGCGCCACCTCGATCCTCAACGCCGGCGAGACCGGCTACCTGCTGGCGCAGGAGGGCGACACCCGCCTCCAGTGGATCGACTACGCCACCGGCAAGGCGACCCCGCTCGCCGTCACCCTGCCCGAGGCGCCGCGCTACGACTACGAGAGCGGCTACTGGGACTGGTACCAGAACCTGCCCATCGGAGGCGGCGGGTACTGGGGCCAGGGCTCCGACACGGTCGCCGTGTACTCCGCCGCCCCCGCCCCGCACGTGACCCTCCAGAAGGGCGCGGGCGAGGTCTTCGCCGACATCGTGATCCCCGAGGGCCAGACCTACGTGGGCACCTACGGCGACGCCGTGCTGACCCGCACCGGCGAGGCGAGTGCCCCCACCGGGTACCACCTGCTGCGGTCCGGGGCCGGGAAGGTCACGGACACACCGGTCACCGGCCTCCCCGAGGACGCGGTGCTCACCGGGGTGGAGGACGGCGACGCCCGCTCGCTCGTCCTCAAGTACAAGGACTCCACCGAGGGGTGGGGGAACTGGGCGCTCGTCGACCTGGCGGACGGGGTGGCCGAAGCGCTGCCGGAGCCCGAGGGCGACGCGTTCGAGGTGAGCGGCTTCCGGCTCGGCGCCGGAACGATCCTGCGGCTGCGCACCGCCCGGTACAAGATCGACGTCCTGGACCGTGCCGCGCCGGCGACCCTCCTCCGTACCGTGGAGTCCGGCTCCGTCTCGTACGACGCGACCTTCGCCGCCGTGGGCACGACCGTGGTCGCCGTCCAGCGGCAGAACCCCGGGGACAACGAGTACCGCGGCTCGGGCCTCTGGATCCTCCCCGCGGAGGACGAGGGCGGTCTGAAGCCCGTGCTGCAACTGGCCGACGAGCAGGTCGTCCTGGCACCCGACGGGACCGCGCTGGTCGCAGGCGCGAAGAGCGCGGAGCCGCGGGGCGACATCGACTGGGCCGTGCACCGGCTCGCACCGGCCGCCGACGGCGGCGTGGAGACGCGCCGCCTCGCCACCGTCGAGCCCATGCCCGCGCGGATCTACGGCCTCTCCCTCGGCAGCGGCGTCCTCACACGGGCCGAGAACAGCACCTACTTCCAGCCCGGCGACTACTACGGCGTCTACCGCTCCACCTGGCTGACCAGTGCCGGGCAGCCCCAGCCGGTCCGGACGACCGTGGACGGGCTGATGAGCGGCGACGACGGCAGCTGCCACACGACCGACGGGCGCTGCGCCGATCTCTTCGCGAGCGGCGACGGCTTCCACGGGCGCCGGGACGCCTCGTACGGCGACGCCACCATGCTGTACGAGAACGGTACGAGCGGCTGGGGGCCGCGCGTCACCACCGGCATGAGCAGCCCCGAACTGACCGACCTCTCCGGCCGGTTCGGTCTCGTCGCCAGCGCCACCACCACCCTGCGCGAGAACCCGTACGTCGTGGAGTTCCGGAAGCAGGGAACCGGGACCGTCCTCGAACGGCGCACCGACCTCACCGCCGCGCTGTGGGGCTCCACCCTGTGGAGCGCCGCCAAGGACAGCCCGAAGGTCACCTCGAAGTCGCTGGCGACCGGCGCCGCCGGACCGTCCTTCACCACGCGCAACAACTGCGCCCCGGTCCGGCTCCAGGCCGCCGGCCGCTGGGTCTACTGGTCCTGCGACGCGGACAACTGGGGTTCGGGCCGGGGCTCCGGTGTCTACGACCGCCAGACCGGGCGGACCATGGCCGTCCCGGGTCTGGACTTCCGCAACACGCTGCTCGGCGACGGCTACCTCGTACGCCAGGACCCGGAGGCGGGGCTGCGCCTCTACGACCTGCACGCCGGGCTCCCCGCCTCCGGCTCCGCAGCCGACGTGCCGCAGCGGACGCTGGCGAGCGCCGCCGACCTCGGCCCGGAGGCCCAGGCGCGCCGGGACTGGACCGTCGACCGCTTCGGCGGCCACGTCGCCTACGCCGGCACCGACCAGCAGGTCCGCATCGTCAACACCGGAGTCCCCGCGCCGCCGGTCACCGTCATCGACTCCGCCGTCACCGGCGCCGCGCTGGACCTCGCCGCCTCCGGGGCCGGCTGGTCCGGCCGCTGGTGGACCTCCAAGCCCACCGGCGCCTGGAAGGTCACGGTCAAGGAGAACGCCACCGGGACGGTCGTCCACACCGTCTCGGGCGCCGAGGCGCGCGGCCGGATCGACGCCGGCTGGACCGGGAAGAACGGTTCCGGCCAGGCCGCGCGGAACGGCGCGTACACCTGGACCCTCACCGCCAGGCCCGCCGACGGCATCGGCGCCGACCTGTCGCTGACCGGCACCCTGACGGTGAGCGGCGGCGCCCCCGCGCCCCGGCCCGCCTGGCACGACCTCAGCGGCGACGGCAAGGGCGATCTGCTCGGCCTCACCCCGACCGGGACGCTGACCGTGCGGACCGGCACGGGCACCGGCGGCCTCGGCACCGGCGCCTCGGCGGCCGGCTGGCCCGCCACCTCGACGGTCGTCCCCTTCGGGGACCTCTCGGGCGACCGGTGCAACGACCTCCTGGTGCGCGACGCCGCGGGCGTCCTGACCCGGTACGACGGCGGCTGCGGCACGGCGTTCGCGCCGAGCGGCCCGAAGCGGACCATCGGCAGCGGCTGGCAGATCTACAACAGCCTCACCGCGTCCGGCGACCTGACGGGCGACGGCCGGACCGACCTCCTCGCCCGCACGCCCGCCGGCGAGCTGTGGATGTACGCCGACGACGGCACGGGCAAGTTCAAGCCGCGGGTCAGGATCGGCGGCGGCTGGCAGGTCTACAACTCCCTCGTGGGCGTCGGCGACTTCACCGGCGACGGCAAGGCGGACCTGGTGGCCCGGGACACGGCCGGCGTGCTGTGGCGGTACGCCGGGACCGGCACCGGCGCCTTCGCCGCCCGGGTGAAGATCGGCGGAGGCTGGCAGATCTACAACTCCCTCGTGGGCGTCGGCGACTTCACCGGCGACGGCAAGGCGGACCTGGTGGCCCGGGACACGGCCGGCGTGCTGTGGCGGTACGCAGGCACCGGCACCGGCGCCTTCGCCGCCCGGGTGAAGATCGGCGGCGGCTGGCAGATGTACAAGACGCTGTCCTGACGCGTGACCCGCGGGGCCCGTACGAGCACTCCGGTGCCGCACGGGCCCCGTCTCGTACGACCGTTCGGCCGGGATACGCTCGGCCGGACGACCGCCGCGGGTGAGGAGTGCCGGCCAGGGGGCCCGGCCCAGACCCCTCCCCGCATCCCGCACATCAGGTTTCCCCGGGGAGGGACCTCTCTTTGACCCGTCACCCACGCGCGCGGCTGCCCCGCGCGCGTACCGCCGTCCTCGCCGCAGCGCTGCTCGCCTCGGGGATCGGCCTCTCGCCGACCGCGACGGCCGCGCCCGTCGTGGGCATCGACCAGCTGGACGTCACGCCGAACTGGCGGACCGTGCCCCGGAAGGAGACCGTCCTCGCGGTGGGGCCCACGGGCTACGCGCACCGCACGGAGGACTCCGACGAGCACAGCGGCGAGGAGCCGCAGTGGACCGACTTCGCGAGCGGCACGAGCGTGCCGCTGGGGTACGGCGACGGCAACGACGCCTACGCCGACCGGGGGACCGGCGGTCCCTACGTCTACCTCCAGCACGGCATCGGCACCCACTACCTCCGCGACGTGCGGACCGGCGAGGAACAGCCGCTGACCATCCCGGAGGACACGGGCTTCCGGGGGATCCTCGGCGAGACGCTGCTCTTCCAGCAGTACGAGCCCGGCTCCTCGCTCGCCACCACCACCGGATACTTCCTCCGGCGCGTCGGCGACGGGACGACCGTCCCCGTCACCGGCTGGCCCGAGGGCGCCGACCTGCACATGGCGCGGCTCGTGGCCGGTGACGCCGACACGGCCGTGATCCGCTTCGACCGCTCCCCCGCGTACGCGTACACCGACCTCGGCGTCGTCGACCTGCGGACCGGGACGATGCGCGTGATCGCCTCGCCCACCCCGTCGCTCGACGCCCTCACCGGGCCGGTGGCGGTGACCCCGGAGCGCATCGCCTGGGTCGACAGCGGCCGTACGGTCCACATCCGGCAGCTGGCCGACCTGGACGGCCCCGAGACGACCTACCCGCTGCCCGAGGGGCTCTCGGTCCGCCGCATCGGACTCGTCGGCGACCGGGTCCTCGCGGTCGACGACGTGCAGGGCACGGACGCGGCGCTCCACCGCCGCCTCGTCGCGCTCTCCCCGGCGGGCGAGCCGCAGACCCTCCTGGAGCGGGCCGAGGGCGAGATCACCCAGATCGGCGACGGTTCCGGCGCGGCCGTCGTCGGCGGCACCTCCGCCACCGACTGGTCCCTGCTCAAGGTCGTCCCGGGCAAGAGCGGCGGCGCGCCCGCCGTGGAGAAGCTGCGCCGCCTCGACCCGCTCCCGGCGAAGATCGACGCGCTCGCGCTGGGCGCCGGCCGGCTCACCACCCTGGAGCACGACGGCCCGAAGGGGCCCGGCTTCTACGGCCGTACGCTGCCCGTCGGCCCGGTCCACATCGGGCAGTCCGCGCCGGCCTGGCAGGGCGTCGAGGCGGACGCCGAGTGGGACGCCTCGCCGCTCCTCGACACCGGCGACGGCCGCACGGTCTCCTACCCCCGGATCCCGTACACCCAGCGGGCGGTCATCGCCCGCGGCACCACGGGGAAGACGACCCGCGTCCCCGTCGACGGCGACAGCGACGGCTGGATCGGCGACGCCTTCGGCCGCTGGGCGGTCGTCCAGAGCGGGCTGCCCATGTTCCCCGGTGAACTCGCCCCCGACGCCGAGACGATCGTCGTGGACCTGGACGCCTCGAAGGTCGTGTCGCGGCAGGAGCAGGCCGCCGCCGCCCTGTGGGGCGACACGCTGTTCACCAGTACGGAGACGGACGGCGAGGTCGCCCGCAAGGACCTGGCCACCGGCAAGGTCCTCGCCAAGATCACGACCGGCTCCGGCTGCCCGCTGACGGAGCTCCAGACCGCGGGCGGGCGCTGGCTCTACTGGGCCTGCGCGCGGTACGCCAAGCAGGGCGTCGTCGACCTGAAGAGCGGCGCCAGGATCGCGCTGCCCCGCTCGTACGGGGACGGCGGCCTCCTGGGCGACGGCTACTACGTCGACCGGAACAGCTCGTACCTCCGGATCACCGACTTCCACACCGGCACGCCGGCGGCGGCCCGTACGCTCGTCGACTCCACGCCCGTGTACGGCGCCCGCCGGGCGGCCTGGACCGTCGACCGCTTCGGCGGGGGCGTCGCGTACAAGGACGCCGACAACCGCGTCCACACGGTGTGGACGGGCGTGCCCGCCTCCGACCTCACCGCCGCCTCGGCGAAGGTCCCGGCGGGCATGCGTGCGAAGGACGGCTGGAAGCCGTCCTGGACGCTGTCCAAGCCCGCGTCGATCTGGCAGCTGACGCTGCGGGACGTGTACACCGGGGCCGTGATCCGCAGCTACGGCGGCGGCGAGACCCGGGGCCGCATCGACGTCTCCTGGGACGGCCGTACGGCGGCGGGCAAGCCCGTCGTGAACGGCCGGTACTCCTGGCACCTGGCGGCGAGCACGGCCGACGGCCAGGGCAAGGACCTGTCCCTCACCGGCACGGTCTCGGTCACCGGCGGCCGCCCGGCCTGGCGGGACCTGGCCGGGAACGACACGCAGGGCGACCTCCTGGTGATGGACACCGCGGGCCTGGTGTCGATGTACAAGGGCAACGGCTACGGCGGTTTCTCGGCGCGGATCGCGGGGACCGGCACGAAGTTCGCGACCTCGTCCGTCCTGGTGCCCTTCGGGGACGTGAACGCCGACGGCTGCGCCGACGTGCTCGTCCGGGTCGGCGACCAGCTGCGGGCCTACCGGCCGGGCTGCGACAAGGTGGTCTCGGCCTCCTCCCCGTACACCGTCATCGGCTCGGGCTGGGGACAGTACGACGTCCTCACCTCCCCGGGCGACGCGAACGGCGACGGATACGCCGACCTGGTGGTCCGCCAGGCGTCCACCGGTGACATGTACTTCTACGCCGGCACCGCCGACCACCACGTGAAGGCCCGCGTCCGGATCGGCACCGACTGGAAGCTGTACAAGAAGATCGCCGGCGCCGGCGACCTCAACGGCGACGGCCGCGGCGACCTCCTCGGCGTCGACGCCTCCGGTGTCCTGTGGCGGTACTACGGCACCGCGACCGGCGGCGTCACCGCGCGCGTGAAGGTCGGCAGCGGCTGGGGCGGCTACTCCTCCCTGGTGGGGATCGGCGACGTCTCCGGCGACGGCTGCGCGGACCTCGCGGCCCGCGACACGACGGGCAGGCTCTACGCCTACAACGGCACCTGCACCGGCCCGTACGGCTCCCGCGTCCTGGTCGGATCCGGCTGGAACACCTTCAAGGCCCTCTTCTGATCCTTCCGTCCCTCCGCGGGCCCGACCGACACCGGCCGGGCCCGCGGCACGGCCGGTGTCGGATACCCGATCGGTTCCCGGGCCCTCTCGGGCTATGCTGCACGGGTGTGCTTGTCCACGGGCCGTTAGCTCAATTGGCAGAGCAGTGGACTTTTAATCCATTGGTTGTGGGTTCGAGTCCCACACGGCCTACGCGAAGCGGGCGAGGGGAGACCCTCTGACCTGCTGGGGAGCGCCCCTACCGGTTTCGACCGGGCGGGGCGCTCCGTCGTTCAGGGGCTTATGCGTGAGCGATGCGTGAGCGGACGGGCTGAGCTGGATGTGGATCGAGGGACAGGTGAGGGTCCCCCGGCTACAAGCGTGAAGCGGCATTCGACCACGGAACCATGTCGAACTCCTCGTCGACCATGTCCTCCTCGTACCAGCCGGTGCCGGCCAGCCATGTCTCCAGCTATTCGGCCAGGCTGCTCGCGTCGACGAACCAGGCGCGGGTGAGATCCTGGTCGGTGATCGCGTTCGGCTCGAAGAGCAGGACCGCCCCGTCCTCGCTCAGGCAGTCGACGGCGGCGATCATGGCGCAGCCCCAGTCGAGGATCGGCACGACCCCTTTGGGCCAGGACCGCCAGGTATCCGCGTCCGCGGTCGGTACGCGGGCGAGGTAGCCGTCGACCACGGAGTCTTCTTCTGCAGCCGTCGTCCGGGCGAGAGGGAAGAGCGTGTACTCAGGGCCGAAGCCTCCGTCCCCCGCCTGCCGGTAGAGGGCTGCAAGGAGGGGGTGCAAGGGGAACCCAAGGCGTTCCTCGGCCGCGGCGAGGGCGTCTGCGGTTACAGGGGGACGGTGCGGTCTGCTCGCCGCAGCTCTGATGGAGACGCGCTCCAGCAGATCGTCGTACTCGTTCATGCCGGGCATCCTCGCCGACACCTCTGACAGCCGTGGCCGGTGCGGCAGATCGCCGACTACTTGACGACCGTGACCACGACCACGAGGACGGCGCTGATCACCGACAGGGACGTAGCGAACGCCTTGCCAAATGCGGCGATGCACGCAGGGACCGGGCTACCGCCCCAGCGGGCGACGGCGAAGGCCGCGCCGGCTGTAAGCAGCGAGATGACCACGGCCAGGGTGATCGACAGGACCAGCATCGCAGTGTGGGTGAGGCTCACGGATCCCCTCCGAGTCGGTTCAGCAGGTGACGATGCACTCGCGCACCGCCTTGAATCGACGATCCACCTCCCACCTGCGCCGATAAGCCGGTTGGATGTTGTTTCTGGGACAACGAGGGTTGTTCGAAGAACAACTCGCTGAGGAGAGACTGCGTGGGGACAGCGAAGCGGCCGGGGCGACCGTGGACGGAGGCACGCGGGGCGTGCAAGGAGATCAATGACCTCGTCCGCGTATTGCGCGACTGGCTTGACGCGTCGAACGTGTCGGTGGCCAGACTGCACCGGCTTCTGACGCCTGAGCACTTCGGAGGAGACATACCGGCGTTGGGGCGCCTGCACAGGCAACTCAGTGGTGTGGGGCTGACCTGGGAGCTGGCCGAGGCCGTCGCCGACGTGTGTTTCCCACACGAGAGCGGGCAGCAGGCCGCCGACCGACTGGAGCTGATCCGGCCGTTGTGGGTGGCAGCGAGCACGGCCCCGACTCCGGCTTCGACCGATTCCGCGTATGACCTTGTCGAGGCCCAGAAGGAAACGATCGCGGTACTGGAGGAGCTCAATCGGGTCCGCCAGGCGTTCGAGGCCAGCGAGCAGGCGCGGTTGCAGGCCCTGCAGGTGGCTACGGTCCTGTTCGCCCTGCTCGGACAGGCACAGGCCCAGGTAGCTCAGCTCACACGACGGCTGGACGCGATGCGCTCCGTCGCCGATCCCGAGCCGGCCGAGGTTCAGATGACGTCGGGCCGTCTGGTGCGAGCCCAGACACAGACAGATGACCTCCACCTGCAATTGGTCCGCGCCGAGGCTGAGCGGGACAGAGCGCAACAAGTCGCCGATCTTGCAGCCCGTCAGATCATGTATTTGGAGGCGGAGCTGCGGGAACGTGGTTGCGACACGGAGGGCGGCGGACGGCGCACGGGGGGCGCAGATGTCGTGTTCGGTGCTTCGGTGGGTGCTGCGGAGGACGACGCCCTTGACCAGGTCGACGCGGTGCTCCGCAAGGCTCGTGACGTACTCGACCGCGAGCACGAGGTTGTTCAGGAGGCTGCCGAGGACATCGGATGGTGGGATGCCGAGGAGCAGCGAGCCACTGGCAGGGTCATTCCTGGTCAGGCCATCGGCATGGAGGGTCCCAGCCTGGACGACGGGTTGTCTGAAACAACCCCTGACAACCCCCTGGCTAGCGAAGACGCATTGGCTGACGCCATTCCGCTTGCGGCGTTCCCGCTCAGCGACGTTCTGGAAGGAACCCTTGACCAGCTCGATCAGATCGGCTCGGCGGGTTTGACTGGTCTGCCGACTGGCTTCAAGGACCTCGACAGCCTGACGGACGGACTGCACCCGGGGCAGTTGATCGTTCTCGCCGGCGCCCCCTCAATGGGCAAGTCCACCCTCGCCCAGGACATCCTGCGGTCAGTCTCCATCAGTCAGGGGCTTCCGTCGGTCCTCTTCACGCTTGAGCAGGGGAGGAACGAGGTGGTGATGCGGCTGCTGTCAGCCGAATGCCGGGTCGCTCTGCATCACATGCGCTCCGGGAAGATGACCGACGAGGACTGGACCCGGCTGGCGCGACGTATGCCGGATGTGAACGCCGCGCCCCTCTACATCCAGGACGGCGGCCTTTCATCCTTCACGGAACTGTGCTCGCACGCCCGTCGCCTGCGGGCCCGGAACGGTATCCGGCTCATTGTCGTCGACGCCCTGCACCTGCTCACCTACGACCCGCGGCCGATGGACTCGCGCTTCGAGGAGATCTCTGAGGTCGTGCGTCAGCTCAAGCTCCTGGCCATCGAGCTCGAAGTGCCGGTGATCGCTGTCTCCCAGCTCAACCGGGGACCCGAGAGGCGCACCGACGTGAAGCCGACGCTCGCTGACCTGCATGCGTCCGGCACGCCCGAGAACAACGCAGACCTGGTTGTCCTTCTGCACCGGGAAGACGCTTATGAAAAGGAGTCACCTCGTGCAGGAGAGGCTGATCTGATCATCGCCAAGCACCGCCAGGGCCCGACCGGCGTCATCACCGTGGCCTTCCAGGGGCACTACTCCCGGTTCGTCGACATGCGCCAAGGGCCGTCCCGTAATTGATGACCAGGCGTTAAGGGGTGGTCCGCTGGCTCGTATACAAGTCGGGGTTCACCTGCCGCCCGACTTGATCCATGGCCATTTGACGATGCAGACCACGACAGGGGCGACGAGCATGGCCAGCAGCCACAGGCCCACGCTCGCTGGAGAGTAGATGTAGTAGCGCCAATGCTCTGGCAGGGGCGACGGCGCGAGTAGGAGCAAGATCAGCGTGGCCCATGTGGCCAGCACGGTTGCCGCCATGCGCGCTGCGGTCATCTTTATCGGCCCCCTCAGCGGTGCTCATCTCTTTGGATCGGATGATAGGGCGACTGGGATGACCTTGGTGTGGCTGGTGTGATCACGTAGTCGGAGCCATCCTGGACAGCCCCGTTCGCCGGGCTCAGCTCGCGGCAGTTCGGGAAGCTGGTGACGGTACTGCGCCGCGCAGATGCGGACTCGGTCCGCAGGGGCCGGCCGTGGAGTCTTCCGCTGGAGGACCGGGCCCTGCTGGTCGCCACCTGCTGGCGCACGAACCTCACGATGCGGCAGCTCGCTCCGCTGTTCGGGGTGTCCAAGTCGGCGGCGGACCGGATCATCGACCACCTCGGGCCGAGGCTCGCACTCCAGCCCCGCAAACGGTTCGCCAAGGCCACCGTGCTCATCGTGGACGGCACCCTGGTCCCCACCCGCGACCACACCATCGCCGAGCGGTCGAAAAACTACCGGTACTCCACCAACCACCAGGTCCTCATCGACGCCGAAACCCGCCTGGTCGTCGTGGTCGGCCGGCCGCTCGCCGGGAACCGCAACGACTGCAAGGCAGGGGAGGAATCCGGCGCCAAGGCCGCCGTCGGCAACACCGTCACGATCGCCGGCGGCGGATACCCGGGCACCGGACTCGTCATCTCCCACCGACGCAAGCGCGGCCAGACCGAACTGCCGGACTGGAAGGAGGAGCACAACCGGTCCCACAAGCAGGTCCGGGCCCGGGTCGAGCACGTCTTCGCCCGCATGAAGACCTGGAAGATCCTCCGCGACTGCCGCCTCAAAGGCGACGGCGTCCACCACGCCATGCTCGGCACCGCCCGGATGCACAACCTCGCCCTCGCCGGATAGGCAAGCGGGCCGCACGGCGGCCCACCACGCTTGAGACGGCCAGAAGATCATTTACGGGACAGCCTTTACCTCCCCAGGCGCACTGGGGTCGTCAGGGAATGCGAGGGTTCCCTTCGCGCCGGTCTGTGCAGTTGGCTGTCGGTCATTGGCTGTCGACTTGTGGCTGGTTATTTACCGGTCGGCATTTCGTGTCACTACTGATGTCACGTTTTGCTGGGGAGGGGTTGCTTCCTTTCAGGCCAAGCGTGGCGCGAACGCGCCTGTCCTGGATAGACCCTCAGGGGCATACCGAACCTCAAACAAACCTCAGAGTTAGTGGCAAGCAGTAGAAAGTGGCCCGCGCGATCATTAGGTTCTTCGCAGCACCCCAAAATGGGGTGCACGGGGAGGGGAAAATGATCGGATCTCGCTTAAAGCTCAGCGCAATTGCCGTTCCTGCACTCACGTCGGCCCTGGTCGCCGCCCTTGCAGGCTCCGCGTCCGCGGCACCCGTGGAGGACTTCACTTCTGCCCCCAGCTATGAACTGGGGGAAACCGTCGTGCTGAACGCTTCCGACGACCCGCTCGCCCAGCTGCCCGACGCCACCGACGGCTCAGGCGTTGCACATCGCTGCGACAATCCCTACCGGGAGTGGCGCTCGATTGTCTCCAGTACCAGCTACTTCGTGCCCTCCTTGCTGCCGGGCACCTCGTTCAAGGACGGTCCGGGCGGCAAAATGATCGTCAGTGTCACCAAGGCGGGCTCTGTGAAGGCAGAGATCACCGCAGGTGGAGAAGCAGAACTGAGTGCCGTGGTCGCATCGGCCAAGGCGACGATCAACGCGACGATCGGCGCAGAGTTCACCTACACCATCGGGCACACCTATCAGCAGGACGTCTCCCCCCGGAAGTACGGGCACTTGCAGTACGGTTCCTACGGATTCAAGGTCGTCTGGGGCAAGTACAGGACGAGCACGGACCGTTGCGGCAAGACTCTCGTCAAGAGCTGGACGGCGAAGCTCCCGACGAGGGAGACCGGATGGAAGTACTGGGAGACTCCCTCATGACAGGCCCACAGCGCACAGTCGGCGTGCTCATCTGTCTTATGGCGGCCGGCTTGACCGGCTGTACATCGCAACCTGGCCCCAAGCCGACTCCGCCCGTACACACCAGTTCCCCGAATACTGCGACCTCCACGAGCAGCGTGGGCGAGGCCCAGGTGCGCTTGGCGCTCGGAAACGGCTCAACCGATGACGATCCGGCCTTTGTCGCCATGGGCTTCGAACGACTGGCCGAAGGGGCGCATGCCCAGACCATCCTCGACCGCGGCAAGGGCTACACCCTCCAGGTCGTCTGCGTCGGCACCACAAGCGTAAAGATCACAGGAACTGGCCTGAAGCCCTCCACCACTGCGTGCGACGGCACGATCGTCAGCCAGCGGATCATCAACGCGCCGGCGGACTTCGCCCTCAACGTCCGAGCGACAGGCGGGGGGAACCCCAGCGGGTCAATCGGCTGGCGGTTGAACCGTCTCAGTAACTGAAACGCCCCTGGCGAGTGAGTTGCTTGACGGCCACGCTCCCATGCCTCCAGGCTGCACCACCCGCATCCAGGACTCCTGCCCGGGTATCGGTTCGAGAACCGGGCGCCCGCACCGATACCTGGGTTCATCCGGTGGGGGCGTCTCACAAGGCCCAAGCCAACTGTGGACCGCAACACCATGCGTGAGCGATGCGTGAGCGGACGTTCCGGCACGGTCCGGTTCAGCCCGGACCATTCAGCACCATTCACCCCGTTTGGCCAGGCGTTCCCGGACGGAGTAACACCCTCCGGCATCACCCACCCGGCTCCAGCCAGGACTTTTAATCCATTGGTTGTGGGTTCGAGTCCCACACGGCCTACGCGAGGCAGGGGGAGGGGAGATCCTCCGACCTGCCGCACAGCGCCCCGACCGGCTTCGGCCGGTCGGGGCGCTGTGGTGTTCGGGGGTGCTGTCCTGCGGTCGGCCGTGAGCCGGACCTCGGGCCGGGTGGCGCCTACGGGGTCGGGGAGACCTCGACGAGTGCGCCGCGGCGGTCCAGGTCGAGGACGCGCTCCAGGTCCCGGTCCAGGACGGCGAGGTCCTCATGGGCGAGGACGACGCGCCCGTAGGACGTGATCAGGTCGGTCGTCTTCTCGATACGGTCCCCAGGGGCCTGCCCGCAGGTGTGGAAGAGATAGCTGTCGAGTTCCCGGCAGGACTCCTCGACGCGGTTCGCCGTGACCACGCCCCCCACCTGGGCGGACAGGAAGCACTCGACGACGCCCCGCCGCAGGGAGGGCCGCACCCGGGTCAGGCGTGCGAACTCGTCCGGCGCCACGCGCGACGCCAGGGTCAGGTCGATCACCGAGTGCGAGGACGATTCCTCGACCAGCCTCGGGCCGAGGCCGCCGTGCATGCGGGCGCCCGTCTCGATGAGGACCGGGCCGTCCTCGGTGAGGACGAGCTCGCTGTGGGCGGGGCCGTTCTCGATGCCGAGGGCCGCGAGCACCTGCTCGACGTAGGCCACGATGCCGGGGTGGTCGCCGACGTCCACCGAGGACATCGCACGGTAGACGGGGTTTCCGTCGACCGTCTCCTTCGTGTAGCGGAACATGTTGACGACGAAGGCCGAGCCGTCCAGGGAGACCGAATCGACGACGAACTCCGGGCCGACCAGGCGCTCCTGTACCAGGACCTGTGTGATGAGCTCGCCGGCGAGGTCGTCGCGGCCGAACAGCTTCTCGCAGGCGGCCCGTACCTCGTCGGGGGACGAGCAGAAGAACACGCCGTCGGTGGCGAAGGACTTCACCGGCTTCACGACGAACTCGGCCAGGCCGCTCGCGGCACTCCACGCCACGGCGGACTCGGTGTCCTCGGCGAGGTGGTGCGGGATGTACCGGACGCCCGCGTCGCGCAGCCGGCCCTGCATCAGGAACTTGTCGCGCCGGGCCTCGGACGACCCGGTGTTCGGGCGCATTCCCCAGTGGGCCGCCAGCAGGTCGTACGCCTCCACCCCCGGCTCGGACCCGCAGACGAGGTGGTCCGGCCGGCCGCCGCACAGGGCCTCGATCGCGCGGGCCGTCGTGAGGACGTCCGCGTAGCGCAGCTCCGCGACGAAGTCCTCGGCCGGGTAGGTCGCGACGAGCGCGGCCGGCAGGGTCCGCGACGTGAGCACGGCGATGGAGTCCAGGCCGTACAGCTCCTTCGCGCGGCGGGCGAGGGCCGAACCGCTGGAGTACGGGTCCACGATCACGAGCTTGCCCGTGCCCGTGTCGGTGGCGATCGTGGGGTCAGGCATTCTCCAGGACCTTCTCTTCGCTCTCGTCCTCGTCGCGGGGCGCGGGCTCGTTGTTCCGGACCAGGGTCATCGCGAGGGACCCGACGAGGGCGCAGCCGGCCGAGACCCACAGGGCCGTCTGCCACTGCCCGCCGTCGAGCAGGTCGCCGTAGACCGCCGCGGCGACCGCTCCGCCCAGGTAGAACGAGGACTGCCGCATGCCGATCGAGACCATCTGGCGCGCCGGCGCGAAGCCCGACATGGCGACCGTGTCCAGGAGCGGCATAAGGCAGTAGTTGAACAGCAGTCGCAGCAGGTAGAGCACGATGAAGACGGCCAGCGGCACGGTCAGCGACTGGAGCAGCAGGCCGAGAACGGCGAGGACCCCGAAGAAGGCGGCGCTCGGGCGCAGCGAGAAGCGCTTGACCAGGACGGGCGCGAAGATGGCGCCGAAGATGCTGACGATCTTGTCGGTGCCCAGGATGAGCGAGATGTCGCTCACCGGGATGTCGTAGACCTGCTGGAACAGGACGTTGGCGAACCGGAAGAACAGCGCGATCGACGCGCCGAGGAACCCGGCCGCCAGGAAGAGGGCCACGAAGTTGCGCTTCTCGACCGGCTCCCGGCTCTCCTCCCGCGAGGCCGCCGCGGCCGTCTTCGCCACCGTCCGCGCCGACGGAAGGCGCAGGACGAGCATCAGGCAGGCCGCCAGGAAGGACAGCAGCAGGAAGAAGCGGTACTTCTCCAGGTCGCTGGTGTGCAGCCAGCCGCTGACCGTGGACACCAGGGCGGAGCCGATGACTCCGGCGCCCAGGTAGGAGATGAAGAAGGCGCTGAACAGGCGGGTGCGGGAGGTCTGCGGGACCTGCGCGCCGGCGATGGCGTTGCCCACGGAGAGGAGGCCGAGCATGCCGGCCAGGATCAGGCTCAGGACGACGGAGGCCGAGGCGACCGAGGCGACGAACGGCAGGCCGGCGAACGGCACGGTGTAGAGCACCGAAGCCCCGATGAGCAGCGTCCGCTGCGACATGTAGCGGCCGAGGAAGAGGAGCGGGATGACGGCGACCGCCATGGCGCCGGTGGCGATGGCGTAGATCACGCCGGCGTCGCCCTCGCTGATGCCGCGCTCGGCGAGGTAGAAGTTGAACACCACGTCGAAGATGGTGTTGGCGAGTCCCATGAAGAAGGACGCGGCCAGGTAGAAGTAGATGGGCCTGGGGACCGAGGCCAGTTTGCTAGACAAGAGAAGTGCGTCCTTGGGTCGGTACGAGTGCGTGCCCGGTGTGGCGCTCGATCAGCGTTGCCGCGTGGCTCCACGGGCCGTAGCCGTCCCGGGTGGCCAGGTGCCCGCCGCCGGGGACGGTCTCGACGGTGCTTCCCCAGGTCTCCGCCAGGGCCAGGGCGCGTTCCAGCGACAGGAACGGGTCGTTGTCGGAGACCACGAGGTGCGTCTTCAGCGGCAGAGCGACGGCGGGCAGCGGCGCCTGCGGGCTGATGGCCGGCAGCGTGTCGGCCGCCTCGACGTCGGCCGGGGCGACGAGGAGCGCCCCGACGACCCTGCTGTCCCCGTGGGTGGCCGCCCACTGCGCGATGGTCACCGATCCGCAGCTGTGGCCGATGAGGAAGACCTCCCCGTCGATGGCGCGCACCGTCTCGTCGAGCCTGGCGACCCAGCGGTCGCGGTCGACGGTCGCCCAGTCGTCCTGGACCACGCGCGAGAACCCGGCGTAGGTGTTCTCCAGGTGCGTCTGCCAGTGGTCCGGGCCTGAACCGGTGTACCCCGGTACGGTCACAAAGTGCATGGAATTACCTTTCGAGCCGGAGGTCCTGGAGGGGAACGCTGAGGCCGAAATGGAGCCCGAGCAGTTCTTGGAGCCGTGCGTCGTCGTCGACGGGGGTGGTGGTGCTGGTGCCGTCCGCCACGACGATGAGGTTGCCGTCCCGGACGCTCACCCGGCCGTCGGGGGTGGGGATGCTCGCCACCTTGTGCCGGTTCAGCAGGCTGTCGGGCGACGCCGTCGTGTAGAAGTGCGCCATCCCCAGGTCGGCCTCCTCGACGGGGGAGTCGACGAACCGGTAGATGTCCTGCCAGTCGGCCGCGTTGACGGCGTGTTCGTGGATCGACACCGTCCAGACCGGGGCGCCGGCGCCCCGGTCGAGGCTGATCCGGGTCGAGAGGGCGGGGTGGGTGAGCCGCTCCCCGTCCGTCAGCCGGACCGGTCCTCTGGGGCCCCGGGCTCCGTAGCCGATGTCGAAGAGCCAGCGCTCCCCGTCGAGCGTCACGACGAAGATCTGGTGGGTCGCCGGGCCCTTGGGGCTGACGGCGGCGCCGAGGCGGAGCTCGTAGTCGAATCCGCACTCGTCGAACAGCCACTGCATCATCCGCCCCGTCTCGAAGCAGATGCCGCCGCGGCGGCGGTCCACGATCGTCTCGTGGAGCGCCTCCCGGGTCAGGCCGCGCTCCGCGTTGCGGTGCATGCTGAAGTTCTCGAACGGCACGTTGTACAGGTGCGCTTCATGAAGCTGCCGAAGGCAGTCGAGGGTCGGCTCCAGGGGGGTGCGGAGTCCGATCCGGTCGGCGTAGTCGGCGATGAACTGGTTCACAGGGGTCTTTCCGGTCATGGTCGTGGGGGGGGGAAGGCCGCCGACGTCAGACGTTGAGCACGAGCCGCGTGCCGAGGGACTTGCTCACGCAGGGGAGCATGTAGCTGGACGCGGCCTTCTCCTCGTCGGTGAGCACCTCGTCGCGGTGGTCGATCCGGCCGGTGCGGACCTCGACCTCGCAGGTCCCGCAGATGCCCTGCCGGCAGGAGGACGGGACGCCGACGCCGTTCCGGTGGAGCGCGTCGAGCAGCGGCTGGTGCTGGGCGGCCTCGAAGGTGATGCCGGTCTTGAGGCATTCGACCTCGACGGAGGGCGGCATGTCGCCGGCGGTGCCCGCCGCCGAGCCGTCGGTGATCAGCCGCCGGGAGCCCGGAGCGCGTTCCACCGCGTCCCGGACCGCCGAGACCATCCCGGTCGGTCCGCAGACGCCGACGGTGCTGCCGACGGGGATGTCCGCGACCGTCGCGTCCCAGTCGGGGCGGCCCCGGTCGGCGGTGTCGAAGGTGACGACGCTGCCGTTCTGCTCCCGCGCCAGCTCCTGGACGCGGTCGAGGAACGGGAACTCCTCCGTGCCCCGGTCGACGTAGAAGAGGTGCCAGTCGCGCAGCCGGCCACCGGAGAGAACCGCGAGGATCGGGTTGATGCCCACGCCGCCGGCCACGAAGTGGGTGAAGTCGGCGGCGTTCTCGGCGGTGAACTTCCCGCTCGGCGCACCGAGGCTGACGGGCGCTCCGACGTGCAGGCGGGGCGAGAGGTGGTCGCGCCGGCCGCCCCTTTCGCGGTTGCGGACGGCCAGCTCGTAGCCCTCGTCGCCGGCCGCCAGGACCGTGTACGTCTTGTAGCGCGGGCCCACCCGCAGGGTGACGTGCTGGCCGGGCACGGCGGCGGGCAGCGGCGCGCCGCCGGGGGCGCCGGTGAGCCAGTACTGGGTGACGGTCGGGGTCAGGGCACGCGCGGCCCGGACGGTCGCGGGCCGCACGGTCTCGGTCCTCATGCGATCAGCCCCGATTCCTGGAACGCCTCGAGCGTGGCGGGGTGCTCGAGGGCTCCGGCCTCGACGAAGTACTGGAGGGTGGGTCCGGCGCCGCGGCGCACGTCGTCCACCACCTTGTCGCGCGTGTAGCAGTCGCTCATGATCTGTTCCACCTGGTCGCCGGCCAGGCCGGAGGCCCGCAGTCCGAGGGCGGCGCTCGCGTAGTCCGGCTCCAGGAACGCGAAGATGAGACGCGGGATGTACGGGCCGGCCAGTTCCCGTTCCTTCTTCGTCATGGCGGGCCACAGGAACCGGAGCAGCGTCGAGAAGTAGGAGTGGTGCTTGGCCTCGTCGACCGCGTGGTCGGCCACCATCTCGCGGACTCCCTCGGGAAGCCGCTTGTCCTGGGGAAGTTCGTCGAGGATCGAGGAGATGAGCGTCTCGCTGACGATGGCGAAGAGCAGTTCGTCGAGGCCGCGGATCTGGCTCGGCAGCTCTTCGTGGATCCGCGCGAGCTCGTCGGTGAAGGTCGGCGTGTCCGGGAGGGCCGGTGCGATCCGCGTACGGGTGCGGACGTCACGCAGGATCTCGTACGTGAACTGCGCGTGCCAGGCCTCGTCGGTCACGATCTTGAAGGCGTCGAGCAGCATGTGCTCGGGCAGGTCGAGCCCGGACATGCCGCGGCTGATGTGCCCGGTGACCGGAATGACCGCGCTCTGTTCCAGGTCGATGGTGAACTTGAGGTACTCGTAAAGGCGGTGGACCAGGACTGCCTCACGGATACGGGGCTCGGCCTGCTGGAGGATCGGGTGGGAGAGCGCGGGGACGAGCTCCGGGCTGAAGAAGAGTTCGCCGTCACCTTCCAGGGCCCTCATCGGGCTGTTTCGGACGGTGGCGACACGTTCCCAGGTACGGAAGCGGCTGCGGTAGTCGGCTTCTACAAAAGCCTGGTCGAGGCGATCTTGGTGCCGGCGGGCGAGAACGGTCCGGTTCGCCGTTCTCGCGAATTGCAGTGCCATGCTTTAAACCTTCATGTGACTGCTCAGGCCGTCGTATGACCTGTATGTGGTGGTCGATGGCTGGAGGATGTCCATCGGCACCGGAGTCCGTCAAGCGGCAGAAGTTTGCCGCTGTACGGAGTTGTCCGATTCGTCGGCATCGGAAAACGCCGAATCGGACAAATGAGAGGCGACCGGCAAATGTTTACCGGTCGCCTGTCGTGCGGGGCGGGCGACCGGCAAGAATTTGCCGGTCGCGGTCGCATGGGGGTGTGTAAAGTGATCGCTATTCCACCGGGGCGGGGCTGCACGGTTGTGGAGGGGCGGCGGCGCTCGGCAGCAGCATGACGCAGCGCGTGCCGTGCTGGTAGGCGGGGAGGAGCACCTGAGAGGTGACGATGATCTGTTCGGGTGAGATGTGGGGCAGGCTCAGCCGGTAGCGGTGGCCCTGGCGGAAGGCGATGACCTTCGGCCCCTGCGACCAGAGCCGGCGGCATTCGGGATCCTGCAGGATCTGTTCGAGGAGATCGGCGAGCGAAGTGTTGTCCGGGCCTGCGGCCAGGGCGAACCGGAGCATCGACAGATAGATCTCCGCGTGCTGTCGCCAGTCCAGGATCTGTTCGCGCGCTTCCTGGTCGATCAGCGCCCAGTGCATGAGATTCGCACCCGGTTCGCACACCCAGGGGAACCAGGTGGCCATCAGGGTGTTGTAGCCGAGGATGTTCCAGCCGCCGTCCGTGAGATAGGCGGGGAAACCGGTCTGACTCGTGACGATGCGCAGCAGCGCGAACTGATCCTCGGCCGCGTACTCGTCGTCCGCGAGAGCGACGCCGGCGCCGTCGAGTACACGGCTGTACAGGACCATTCGCTCGTCGGGGCCCAGGACCAATGCCTCGGAAAGCCGAGCCAGAATGTCGCTGGAAAGCGAAACGGAATCGCCTGACTCCAGACTTCGATACCAGCGCTCGCTTACGCCCATGAGTTCGGCGACTTCCTTCTGCGGAATCGCCTTTTCTCGTCGCAGCTTCACACCTGCTTCGACTCGCCAGGCGCGGAGAAGCTGCGGCAACTCCATGGCCTGAGGGGGTGGGCCGGGCGCGGAGGGGCGATTGTGAACGCCACTTGTCCCCATCGTTAAATCTCCCCGTGGTGTTGCGAAATCGACTCATGGTGTGCAGCCGGATTGTATAGCGTGACACGCGTCTCAAGACCTTGCGCGAACGGTGAAGAGGTCGCTTTCATGCAATCAACTGCCCACCATCCACGGGCGGTTGAGAGTCTGGAACAGGAAAGCAGATCACTATGCACCAGCCGACCCCACCCCATGGCCGGCCAGTAGAAGTGACCCGAGCCACAAAGCGACGGGTCGTGATTACCGGATTGGGTGCGATCACCCCCCTCGGCGTCGGCGTTCCGGACCTGTGGAACGGGCTCGTCGAAGGACGAAGCGGCGTCCGGCCCCTGGAGGGTGCGGAGTTCGACGGGCAGCCCGTGCGCATCGCCGGGACCGTGCCGGAAGATCCCGCCGGACTTCTGCCCAGGCCCCAGGCACGACGGATGAGCCGCGCCTCGCAGTTCGCGGTGATCGCCTCCCGCGAAGCCTGGCGCGACGCGGGCTTCGCCGCGTCCGGGACCGTCGAGAGCGGCATCGACCCGAGCCGGGTCGGCGTGTCCGTAGGCACCATCATCGGCGGCGCCCCCGTCCTGGTCGACGGTGACCGACGGCTCCGCGACAAGGGCCCACGGGGTGTCTCCCCGCTCACCGCCCCCATGACCGTGCCGTCCCAGCCGGCCGCCCAGATAGCCATCGACCTTCGGGTCACCGGCGAGGCGCGCACCGTCGTCAGTGCCTGCGCCTCGGGCACCGAGGCCATCGGGCAGGCCATCGACCGCATCCGCGACGGGCACCTCGACCTCGTCCTCGCCGGCGGGACGGAAGCAGCCATCACCCCGTCGGTGATGGCCTCCTTCGCCGCCATGCGCGCCCTGTCCACCCGCAACGACGAACCCGAGCGGGCCTCCCGCCCCTTCGCCAAGGACCGCGACGGCTTCGTCCACGGGGAGGGCGCCGGGCTGCTCGTCCTGGAGGCGGAGGAGCACGCCCTGGCGCGGGGCGCGCACATCTACTGCGAGGCGGCGGGCTGGGGCCTGTCCGCGGACGCCCACCACCTCGCGGCACCCGACCCCTCGGGCGACGGGATCGTCCTCGCGCTGCGCCGCGCGCTCGCCGACTCCGGATCCGTACCGGGCGACGTGGTCCACGTCAGCGCGCACGCCACCGCCACCGTGGACGGGGACCTCGCCGAGGCCACGGCGGTACGCCGGATCCTGGACGAGCGCGGAGCGCCGTCACCCGAGGTCCCGGTGACGGCCGTCAAGGGCAACCTGGGCCATCTCCAGGGGGCCGCGGGCGCGGTCGCGGCCGTGGTCGCCGCCCTCACCCTCGACCGCGGGCACATCCCGCCCACCATCGGATGCGACGACCCCGACGACGCCTGTGGGCTGGACGTGGTCAGGCACGTGCCGCGCCCCCTGCCGCCGGCCGGCGACGTCGTCCTCTGCAACTCCTTCGGCTTCGGCGGCCACAACGCGGTCCTCGCCCTGCGCCGCGACCGCTCGGACCGCGCAGA
The DNA here is from genome assembly GCF_002156145.1 of Streptomyces sp. NRRL B-24572. Classification (NCBI taxonomy): domain Bacteria; kingdom Bacillati; phylum Actinomycetota; class Actinomycetes; order Kitasatosporales; family Streptomycetaceae; genus Streptomyces; species Streptomyces sp. NRRL B-24572. The sequence continues at coordinate 22,194 of NZ_MWIG01000279.1, forward strand.
GGAAGGAGAGGCCGCGTGACCGACAACGCCCCCACCACCCAGGACCTGGTCCGGGCGTTCCACCGGGCCTTCGGCCTCGGCGTCGGATCCACCCCGGCGAACGTCACGCCCGAACTGGCCCGGCACCGCCAGGTCCTCCTGGAGGAGGAGGTGGCCGAACTCGCCGAGGCGACGCGGTCCGGCCGCCTGGCGGACATCGCGCACGAACTGGCCGACGTCGTCTACATCGCGTACGGGACCGCCGCGGTGCACGGCATCGACCTCGACGCCGTCCTGGCCGAGGTCCACCGCGCCAACATGTCCAAGCTCGGCCCGGACGGCCGCCCTTCCTACCGGGAGGACGGCAAGGTGCTCAAGGGCCCGTCGTACCGCCCGCCGCAGGTCGCCGACGTCCTGCGCGGCCGGTCCTGAGCGGACGTTCCGGCACCATCCACCCTGCCCGGGCCAGGACTTTCAACCCATTGGCCGTGGGTTCGAGTCCCACACGGCCCACGGGTACAGAGGAGCGCCCCGACCGGATCCCTCCGGTCGGGGCGCTTCGTCGTTCGGGGGGCTTCGGCTACTCGTTCACGAGGACGGGGACGGAGACGACCGCGGTGGCCGGGGTGCCCTTGAGGTCCTTGGCGGGGACGGTGAAGTCGATGCCGCCGTTGGCGGCGCGGGGGCCGGTGTGGGCCTCGCCGTGGCCGGTCTCGCCCTCCTCCTGGTACTGGAAGGTGCCGGTGCCGAGGAGGCGGCCGTGGGCGTCGTAGTAGGCGGCCCGCAGTTCCAGCGCCAGGACGTCGCTGATGTCGGAGGTGATGGAGAGGCGGCCGGTGACCGAGGGCTTAGGGGTGAGCGTCAGGCGGGTGAGACGCACCCGGTCGGTGAAGGGGCCCTCCTCGATGCGGACTTCGCCCTTGGCCGGGGCCGGGGAGAGCGTCGGGGCCGGGGCCGGCGCGGTGCGCGGGGCCGGGAAGGTGACCGGTGCCGCGGAGGCGGGCGGCTGCTCGGCAGCCCGGTGGGCGTCCTCGGCGCCGCCGCTGCAGCCGGTGAGCGCCACCATGGCGGGGAGGATCAGGCCGAGCGCGGCGGCCGTGGTGCGGGTGAGCGGGCTCATCGGCGTACTCCTGGAGGTGTGGGGGCGCGGGGCCGGGGCGTCGTGCGCGCCACCGGCCCCGCGCTGCCGTCAGTGGGCCTGCGGGGCCCGGCCGAACAGCGAGCGGTACATCTTGCCGTACAGGTCGGTGTTGTTCTGGCTGACGGCGAAGCGCTTGCCACCGGGGCCGTACGCGTACAGCGGGACGTCGGCACCGGTGTGGTTGCCGGACAGGTAGGACAGCCAGAGGCTGGCCTCGGGGCTGCCGTCCTTCACGTCCGCCGGGTCGTCCGGGGTGCGGAAGGTGGCCGGGGCGAAGTTCTTCGGGTCGTTCGCGCCGGCGCCGTTGACGATGCCGGAGGAGCGGGCCGGGTCCTTGACGTTGGCCGAGGAGGAGCGCGACGGCGTGGAGTTGTTCGCCGGGTTGCCCGCGTCGGTGTTGGCCGGCGGGGCGGCCGCCTCGGCGTTGGTGAAGGAGCCCTTCTCGATGATGTTGAAGCCGGCGCACTCGTGGTCCGCCGTCACGATCACCAGGGTGTGGCCGTCCTTCTTCGCGAAGTCGACCGCGGCCTTGACGGCGTCGTCGAACGCCTTGACCTCGTCGAGGGTCTGCGCGGCGTCGTTGGCGTGCGAGCGCTTGTCGATCTGGGCGCCCTCGACCTGGAGCAGGAAGCCCTTCTCGGAGCGGCCGTTCAGCAGCGAGAGCGACTTCTTGGTCATCTCCGCCAGGGTCGGCTCCTGCTTCTGCGGCGCGTCGGCCGGAAGCTTCGCCTTGGCGTTCTCGATGGTCAGGTTGCCGCGGTTGAACAGGCCGACGACCTTGCCGCGCTTGACGTTCGCCAGGTCGTCCTTGGTGGCGACCCGCTGGGAGGCGGCGGTCTGCGCGGGCAGCGACGGGTCGCCGAAGCTGCCGAGGACCTGGTAGCCCTGGGCCTGGAGCGCCTTCTGGTCGTCCGGCTCGAAGCGGGCCAGGCCGCCGCCGAGGATGACGTCGGCGGTGCCGTTGCGGGCGATCTGCTCGGCGATCGGCGTGATCATGGTCTGGTCGGCCGGCTTGTCCTCGTACGTGCCGTCGGCCTTCTTGGGCAGGCAGGAGGCGTCCGAGTAGACCGGGCCCTGGCAGCCGCGCAGCAGCGCGTGGCTGAACTGGGCGGCCGGGGTCGCGTCGGTGACCTCGGCGGTGGAGACGTTGCCGGTGGCGAAGCCGGCCTGGTGGGCCTGCTCCATCAGCGTCGCGACGCGCTTCTCGTAGGCGTCGACGCCGAGAGCGGCGTTGTAGGTCTTCACGCCGGACGACCAGGCGGTGGCCGAGCTGGCGGAGTCGGTGACCAGCGCGGGCTGGTCGCTGTCCTTCTCGACGGCGTACGTGGAGACGGCGCCGTAGTTCGGCAGCTTCTCCATGTTCAGCCTGCCGGTGGCGCCGTAGAAGCGCTCGCGACCGGCGGCGACGTGGGAGCGGCTCATGCCGTCGCCGAGCAGGTAGATGACGTTGTGTATCTCGTTGTCGTCGCCCCGGTGCTGCGGGGCCGAGTTGGCGACCACGGCCGTACCGGCGGCGAGCGCGCCGGTCGTGGCGAGGACCGTCAGCATTCTGACGGACATGCGCATGCGGATGCTCCTAGGGGAGGCTGGGCGCCGCGCACCGGCCTCTTGGCGGGCCGTGCGGCGGGCGCACCCGGACTCGCCGGGCGCCAGCGACGCTAGGAGCGGGTCGTGAACGCTCCCCGATGACAGGGTGTCGTCGAGGCGAACATGCCGGATGCGCCCGGACGGTGCGAGCGGGTCACCGTCAGGGCGTGGCGGGCCGCCTGTCGGAAAGTCAGCGCCTGCCGAGAACTGTCTTCGGCGTTTCGCGGTCCTTCTTCTCGGAACTTCGTTCGTCCGAACGGCTGCGTACGGGGGCGGCGCCGGGGAACGTGGGGAAACGTGGACGCGGAGTGTGGAGGTGGGGTCGGTGGCGGTGAGCGGTTCCGGTGATCCGGCGGGGGAGGCGCGGCGGCTGGCCCGCTACGCGCTGTTCGCCATGGGGGGTGCCTGCGCGGCGCTGCTGACCGCGCTCGGCAGCGGGATGCTGATCCTGCTGAGCGGGGTCGTGGGGCTCGCCGCGACGGCCGCGGGCGTCTGGTGGTTCCTCGCGCACCGCGGGCCGGTGCGGGTGTTCGGGGCGATCCTCGCCGCGGCCGCGCCCCTCACGACCCTCGGCCTGTACGTCTCCTGGGGCGTCTGGGTGAACGCCCTCGTCGCCCTCGGCCTGTGGGGCGTCGCGCTGTCCTGCGCGCGGGCCGCGCTGCGGCGTCCGGAGGACGAGCGGAAGGCGCTGATGCGGGGGGAGAGCGTCCCCCCGCCCCGCCGACCCGTACTGATCATGAACCCGAAGTCCGGGGGCGGGAAGGTCGCGCGGTTCGGTCTCGTCGAGCGGGCGGAGGCGCTCGGCGCCCGGGTGATCCTGCTCGACCCGTCGGCCCCGGCCGATGTCGGCGGGCTCGCCCGGAAGGCCGTGGCCGAGGGCGCCGATCTGCTCGGCGTAGCGGGCGGCGACGGCACCCAGGCGCTGGTGGCCGAGGTCGCCGCCGAGCACGACCTGCCGTTCCTGGTGATCTCGGCCGGCACCCGCAACCACTTCGCGATGGACCTGGGCCTCGACCGCACCGACCCGTCCCGCTGCCTCGACGCCCTGACCGACGGCGAGGA
>NZ_MWIG01000028.1:0-9521 GCF_002156145.1 Streptomyces sp. NRRL B-24572
CGGGGCGGCCGGGGCGGCGGCGGGGGGGCGGCCCCGGCCGCCCCGGTAGACCAGTGTTTCGAGGAGGGCCCAGTTCCACAGGGACGAGACCTGGGTGGCGAGCGTGGCGCCGAGGAGCTGGTGGAGTCCCACGACGGAGTGGAAGAACCACAGGGCGGCGGTGTTGACGGCGATGCCGCTGAGGCCGACGAGCCCGAAGGCCAGGAACCGTGCGGTGGGGCCGAGGCCGGGGTGGTCGGATGCCGCGTGGCGACCCGTGTCGCCGCGGTGCGCGCCGCCGGGGTCGGGCCGGCGCAGCCGGGCCAGGTGTCGCAGGAACCGCAGCCCTTCGCGCAGCGAGGCCTTGGAGGTGCCGGCCGCGCGGGGCGCGAACCGGTAGGAGACCTCGGCCACACGTGCGCCCGGGTGCCTGACGAGCACTTCGAGGAGGACCTTGAAGCCGAGGGGGCTGAGCCGGTCCAGGTCGATCGCGGCGATACGGAAGGCGAAGAGCCCGCTCATCGGGTCGCTGACGCCGGCGAGACGGCGGGGGAAGACCACCTTGGCGAGCAGGGTGCTGCCGAGGGAGACGAACCGGCGGGCGGGGCCGTCGAGCCCTCCACCGGTCGATCCGGACCCGGCGTAGCGGGTGCCGACCACGATGTCGACGCCGTGTCCCAGGGCGGTACGGGCGAGGGCGGCGGCGGCCTGCGGAGGGTGCTGGAGGTCGGCGTCCATGACCAGGGCCCATTCGCCCCGGGCATGGCGCGCGCCCGCGAGGACGGCACCCGCCAGGCCGCCCTCGCGGGCCCCCTTTTCCCGGTGGACCATGCGGACGGGCAGCGGACAGTCGGGGGCGTGCCGCGCGGCCGTCTCCGGTGTGTCGTCGTCGCTGTCGTCGACGAACAGGATCTCGACGGGCAGCCCGTCGAAGGCCGGTTCCAGGGCGCGCAGCAGCAGCGGGACGGATTCGCGCTCGTTGCGCGTCGGGATGACGAGGGTCAGACGGGGTCGAACGGGCGGGTGCGGGTCGTTCAGCTCGGAGCACTCGGTGCGGGAGATGTGGTTGCCGTCCATGTCAGCGGCCTCCGGCGGGGACGTGCAGGGGACGGTGCAGGTGTGCTGTCGCCGTACGTCTACGTTTTAAATATACATATTGCGCCGCCATGTCAGGCCTGTCAATAAATGTCCACTTATGGTGTAAATGTATGCCTTCGGGGTATTCGGATATAGTCGGGAAGAGTCGCACCGCGACGCCCAGCCCGGAGGCACGCCATGGTCAGCAGCACCCAGCCGGACCGCAGGAAGGTGGACATCGGCCACTCCACCGAGCGCCGCCGCGGCCGCCGCCGGCTGAGCCGTGAGCGCGTGCTCGCCGCGGCCCTCGACGTGGTGGACCACGAAGGCCTGTCCGCGCTGAGCATGCGGCGGGTCGCCGCGGAGCTCGACGTCGAGGCGATGGCGCTGTACCGCTACGCACCCAGCAAGGACGCGCTCCTGGACGGACTCGTCGAGCAGCTCTACACCGAACTGGACGAGGACCTCGCCCGCGAGGAGCCCGCCCCCCGCGGCCAGGCGCCCGACCTGCCCGAATGGCGTGCCGAACTCCTCCGCGGCGCCTGCGCCCTGTACCGGATCTCCCTCGCCCACCCGCACGTCGTGCCGCTGCTCGCCACCCGACTGCTCGCCGTACCGCTGGCCCGGCGCCCGCTCGCGGTGCTGCAGGCCCACGAGCGGGTGCTGGCGCAGCTCGACCGCGCCGGGCTCGACGAACAGGGCGTCGTCACCGCCTACCGGGCGGTCACCGCATGGGTGCTCGGCTACATCTTCAGCGACCTGCGGGCCATGGTCGACAACCCCGACGAACCCGATCCGGCGTTCCGCCTCGGCCTGCACCTGATGCCGGCCCGCGAGCTTCCCCGGCTGCGCGAGACCGCGCCCTCCCTGGCCGAGAAGGGCGGCTACCAGGAGCTGACCGACGGGCTCGACGCGCTGCTCGACCGCATCCTGGCCGCGTCCGCCGCGCGCTGACGGAGTGCGCCGGCGGGGTGCGCTGATGGAGCGCGCCGGCGGGGTGCGCTGATGGAGCGCGCCGACGGGGTGTGCTGATGGAGCGCGCCGGCGGGGCGGCGTGCGAACGCCGTGCCGCGACGATCACGACGCCGATACCCTGGGCGGATGCTTACAGAGGTGACAGCGACCCGCTACGTCACGCCCTTGCGTGAAGGCGGCTCGCTCCCCGGGATCGTCGAGGCCGACGATCTCGGCACGTACGTCATGAAGTTGTCTACCCGGTGGCGCTGACCTGCATCGATGCAGCTGTATCCACCCCTGACCTGCGCGGATGAGTCTTTCAGCGTCTTTCGGGATCGTGCTGTGTTACGCGGTCGATTCTCCCCACGCGCTCCCCAGGACCGTCGATACTCCCCAGATTCTCCCCAGGAAGTGCCGTTGCGGCGGGCCTGGTGGCACGGGACGTCATGCCACCGGAGGCGCTGCCAAGGGCACGTTGAGCGACTGTCTGCGAGGGCAGGGCAGAAGCCTGGCGTTGAGCGGATGAGCGCAAGGCGTGAGTCTGACTCTGCCTGAGCAGGCTCAAGTTCGAAACCGCCGTCGGAAGCCGACGTCTGGGCCAGCCCAGGCGAGGAAGCGCTTCCTGTACGTCGTCGTCTGCTGTCATCGCGAGCAACGCCAATAAGCTGATCACCGCCGCGCAGAAGCTGAGGCTGGGCGTCGGCGTTGTCGCAACTCCCAGGGGCTCGGGTTCCTCGACACCGAGGCGATCGAGGACCAGACCGGCTACCCGAACCGCTTGGCCTGGCGCAGTACGGGCGACCCCGGCCCGCTGCCGCCGGCCGACGCGATGGCCGTCGCGCCGGCCATGTTCAACACTCTCTCCACGGGCGTACGCCTGCCCCTGGTGATCGCGGTCCGCCGCCCGCTTTGCCAACCCGCACCGCCCGGTAGGCGGAACGATCTGCGTTGAGCCACCCCTTCCCGAACTCGCGCCCGGCGGCATACGCTTAATGATCAGTGCCGCCGTGATCACCGTGAGTTGTTAGGTCCGGCGGCAGGAGGGGACAGCAGGACCGGGGCAGGCCACCGGACGTATGCACGCACTGGGCAGCGCATCGTCGCCACCCGGGAGCGTGTGCTGGACAAGGCCAGGCGACCCGGTAGGGGAGGGCCGTGAACCGCTGGGTCGGCATTGTGTCGCTGCGCGAGACCGCGCCACCAACACCAGTGCACCGCATCGCGCTGGCGATCGAGGCCGCGCGGAACCGGACGTCGTACCAGCTGGCCGGCCGGACGGTGCCGTACGCGCGGATGCGGTCGGCGCTGCGCATGATCAGTCAGGAGCACGCGCGCCACCGGGATTGGGGGCGGTACGAGTACTGCGTCGACCTGGCGAGCGACTTCTTCGACGGCGGCCTTCCCCCGACGGGACTGCCCTCCTGGCTCACCAACGAACTCCAGAACCTCCTGGACGGTAGGTCCGGCGCACGACCGACCGGCGGACGGAGGGCGCAGGTGGCCCCTCAGCGAACCGATTCGCGTCCTGCACACTCGCGCCCGGTGTCCACACGCCGGGGGCGGACCACACTCCCCGAAGTCTCCCGCCCTGTCGGGTCCGCGCGGTCGGCCCGGCCCTCGACCGGACAGCGTCCGTCGACCGGTTCGGTCCGGCCCTACTCCCGCGCCGAACGGCGACTCGACATCCACGAAGTCACGTACCCGGCGCTGTGCGAGCCGCCCGCGTCGCTGGTTGATGCCTACGGGCAAGAGGTCCGCGAGATCGTAGGGGATGCCGTGCGTGGGTGGGCCGCCGGCCCCGAGGTCACCGCCTGGCTCGGTCTTGCCGCCGAACACCGCAGTCACCTCTACGAGAGTCACCACGTTGACCAGGTCACACCGCACGTGCTCGGCCTACTCGACCGGCTCGGCGCCTCCACACTCGACGTGATCCTGCTCGATGCCTACACGCGGTGGGCGACCCCTCGGAAGGCAGGCGAACAGTCGAGCGAACACGCCCGGCGGCGCACTGCCGCCAACCTGGCGCTCGGTGCATGGGCTACCAAGCATGGCCTGGTACGCATGGGAGCAGGGGAGGCGCAGCACCCTGCCAGGTCTGTCTTCGAAGGAGTGGCCCGGCAGATCCTCGGCGCGCTTAGCCTTTGCGGCGAGCACGAGATCGCCCGGAGGCTGGTTGCGTCCGTGTGGCACGATCTCGACCGCCCGTCCTCGGGGGCGGAGGCTGATCCGGTCACCCTGGCGCAAACGGCCTTCCAGAAGGAAGGGCTGACCTACGACTACATCGAGGAGGGCCCGGACCACCGGAAGGTGTTCCGGGCCGCCGCCCGCACCGGAACCGGCCGAACGGCGGAAGGTATCGGCCAGTCCAAGAAGGCCGCGCGAGCAGCGGCGGCACAAGCACTGCTTGACGCCTATCCGCAAGTGACCGCAGCAGCGAGCCCGGGACGGAAGGCGCCCCCCGCGAACCAGCCAGCCGCGTCGCCACGGCCCTACCCCCAGCCGGGCAACCGGCACCGGGACGCCGTGAGTGACTTGGCAGCCATGTTCGAGCTTGGCCACCGGACGCACGGACTCCTTGCTCAGGCACTCACCCATGTCTCCTGGGTGTACGAGAACCAGGAAGCGGCTGCCGCTGCCCGTCAGCGCGACAATCACCTTCTCGCCCACCACGGCTCGCATGTAGTGGACTACCTCGCCGCCCACGTCCGCGTCCGTCGGGCCCTCGCGCAGGGCCTCACCCCCGATGAAGACGAGGCGCGGATCCTCACCGCCTCTGACGATGACACCGCCAGGCTCGGTGCGGCCCTCCAGCTTACGGAAGGGCTGCTAACGAGCCGCGGTGAGAGCGGACAGGGCCGCACCGCGGTGTCGGACGCCGCGCAGGCAGTCGTCGCCGCGGCCTGGCGCGTCCATGGCCCTCTGCTGCTCGGGCGCCGACCTGCCATCCTCGACGACTGGCTCTCCGGCCTGGAACACCAGCACGACCCGGTGACGATCCTCACCGCCTTGGCCAGTACGTACGGCATCGACCACGAGTACACGTACGACGTCTCGGGGCCGGACCACCTGAAGAGCTACACCTCCACCATCAGCCTGCGCGACGTCCACGGGCGGGTTCACCGGTGGACCGAGCATTTGCCCGGAACCCCCGGTAAGCCGGAGGCCAAGAAGGCGACCGCCGAGGCCCTCCTCGACACCCTCGCTATCCCCGTCAACGGTGGCGTCGATGATCTTCCCGCCTCGGAACGGGACCTGCTCGCTTTCCTCCTGCGGGCCCAGCTCGATGGCCTCGGCCGGCCCACGGAACGGCAGCGCGCACGTATTCTCGCCCGCGGCGACCTCGGCGCCGACCTCCTCACCACCGGCGACACCGAGGCGTTTCTTGCTTGGGCAGAACGCATCCGCGCCCTGCTCGGGCCGGACGATCCGGTTGTACCGGACACGCTGCGCGAGCTGTACCAGAAGGTCCTCGATGACACCCGCATGGGGCCAGGCTCGCTCCTGCGTCGCATGGCCGCCGACACCGGACCCGGTGCCGCGAGCGCCGTGCGGCGAAACGCGGCGGACGCCGTACAGCGAGCGCTGAGCCGCGGACCGCAGGTCGCATCGGTCCGCGACGTCGTGCAGGACTGGTGGCGAGAGCTGGCCCCAGCCACCGGCATCACGGTCCGCGACGACATGCGTCAGGACGCCTTCCGCCCGCTCCCCGTCCACCTTGGCGCGCTGGACGAGACTCTGAGGTGGTGCGGCGACGCCGCCGAGGCGGCCGACACCCGGATCGACGTCGAGCTGACGGTCCAGGACGGTACGCTGCACGTTTGGCTCGGCCTCGACAAGGTGGACGTTCGGACGTCCTGCGACGATTTCGCCCGCCTGCTGTCCCGCACTCTTCCCTACACCGACTGCCTGGTTGGTGACGATCATGTATTGCTGCGCCTGCACGGCGATCTCGAGACGGCTCCCCTCCTTCCCTTGGCCGCGACGGGCATGAACGCATACGTTTCCGGGCCGATGGACCGCTGGCGACCAGCCGGGGAAGTCGCCGGCGAGCTCAGGGGAGCACAGGACGAGCAGCCGTACTCGTGAGCCGGCTCTGCGAGCCGGGTCAATCGACTCCGACTGCCCTCTGGCCGCGGCCGACGTGCTGAAACCGATCGCCGCGTAGCGCGGGAAGGGCTCTCATGCCGGGCAGAGTTCGACGCCAAAGGCGTCGCAGATTGACGATCGCGTTCGGCCCGTAGATGACAAGCAGGACGACTATGATGCATCCTGCGGCCAGGTATTCCTCAATTTTCTGTGGCAATTCAAGAGCAGCGGTGCAGAATATTGAGGCAACTGCGAAGACCAGGGCAAGCGCGTTGCGAATCCGGTCGAGGAGCCAGGAACGGGCACGTGCATGTTGGAAGCGGGCCGACTCTTTGGGGTCGGGCCCCGGGGAAATCTGACCCTCATCACCCGTCATCACCCCTGCTCACTCCTACCGTGCTGGGCTCGTGCTGGGATGCTGGCGAGGCTCCCATGACTTGTGGGCTCGGCTCCGCAGGCGGGGGAGCGGATGCGGTCGAGTTTCGTGCGCTCACACTTTCTTCACGATGTTGAAGCCTCTCGTGGAAACAAATCTGCACCTGCGCGACGTTGTTGATCCCCTAGCCGAGGAGGGGAAGGTGTCAGGTCTGAAGCTCTTCCACACGACGAAGAGCGGTGTGATCGAGGTCATGCCGCGTCTTGCTCAAGTCGAGGCCGATGTGCAGAGCCTCATCGAGGCGCATATGGAGACATTGCTGGGCGTCACGTTCCTCGCGAGCGAGTACGTCATCGACTGCGTCGACGGAGGGCGGATCGATTCCCTGGGGCTCGACGAGAACCAGGCGCCTGTGGTCGTCGAGTACAAGCGCGGCACATCAGCCGGCGTGATCAATCAGGGCCTCTACTACATGGCGTGGCTGACGGCACACAAGGATGCCTTCCGGAACCTAGTCCGCGACCGGCTCGGGGCCTCGGCCGCGTCCCAGGTCCTGTGGAGCGCACCGCGGCTGATCTGCGTCGCTGGCGACTTCACCCGCTATGACGCGCACGCCGTACGCGAGCACCGGCGGAGCATCGACCTGGTCCGCTATCGGTACTTCGGCAACGATCACATCGGTCTTGAGACCGTCGCATCGGTCACTGGGCAGTCGACCGCTATCAAGCGGGCCCACCGAGGCGGGGCCGGACTGCCGTCGACCCGAAAGCGGGACGGCGCGATGGCGGAGCTGGTCGAGGCGGTCGACGAGGTGCTGCTCGGTATCGGCGACGGCGTCACCCGGGTCCAGCGCAAGCAGTACGTCGCCTACCAGCGGCTGCGGAACTTTGCCTGCGTCTGCCCGCCGCAGCACACCAAGCTCCTCATCTACCTCAAGGCCGATCCCAAGGAGGTCGACCTGGTTCCGGGGTTCACCCGGGATGTGACGGGGCTCGGTCACCACGGCACGGGCGACCTGGAGATGCAGCTTCGTACGGAGCGGGACCTGGACCGTGCCCGGGACTTGTTCCGTGCGAGTTACGCAGCAGCGTGATCGCTGCATGGCACGTCGGCAATGAGTGGGGCTTGGTCTGGGGCGATGCCTTTCGACGTACAGGAAGGTTGTGGCGATGGACTATCAATGATGCGGGGGATCGCCGGTTTGGCTAACCGGCGATCCCCCGCTATGTTTTGCCGCTGCCTCGGCCTCCTGGAGTGAGACGCTCTGAACGATCGTCCCCGCGCCTCTCACCCGTCGAGGCGCATTTCACTACGCTGACATCCCATGATTGGGCGGTGCGGCCTCTGCCGAGGTGTCGGGGCTACTCCTGGTCAGCGGTCTGCTGTGTGTCGCCGATCGCTTCCGCCTCATTGTCTTCCTGGGGGGCGGTGCGGCGGTACTGCGGGTGGTCGAGGTCCATCTGCTGGGCAGCGTGGAGATGGACGGGGTAGCGGGTTCGGTTGCTCCATGCCAGGGGGCGGTTGCACAGGCGCGCGGTGAGGTTGGCGAGCACGTCCTGGTCCACCCCCGGTGCCAGGGGCAAGGGGTAGATCTCGGTGCCGTTCATCGTGTACCAGTTGGCGGCGACCTCGTTCTTCGAGATGTTGCCCTTCTCCTTGGAGCCGTGGCTGGCGGTCCAGCGTGTCTTGTCTCCGCCGAGGCGGCCCGCCCCGTTCCCGTCGTACTGGTGAGGGACGTTCGCCAGGATCCAGGTGGAGGGGCCGAGATCGGTGTCGAGCCGGTACAGCGACGTCGTGGTGCTGTTCGCGCCGATAAGGTTCCCGTCCGCATCGAACCGGCTGACGCTGATCGGCTGTGGCACTTCGTCCGAGCTCTTGTTGATTCGGATCACGGCGATGGGTCGGTCCTGGTGGCGCAGCGTGCTCCCGGGGAGCCAGGTGTCTCCCGGTTCTCCGGTCAGGCCCTGCTTGTTGTTGTGGAGGCCGCCCCACAGCCTGCGAGTTCCGACTCCGTCCACGGTGACGGTGTAGGGGAGGCGGCCGATGTGGACGGTTAGGTCGGAGAGGGCCTGATCGATCTGCTCGGCGACCTTCTTGTAACCCTGGTTGTCGTCGACCAGCTCGGTCATCTTGCCGGTCGGGTAGTCCAGGGCGTGGAAGGCGGCGATGGCGTCGTTGTAGTGCTGCCACTTCGGGTTGGTGTAGCTCCAGCCGTGAAGAGTCCAGGCGCCTCCCTCTACGACGGGAGGCACCAGGGCGACTGCGGTGATGCAGATCTTCGCCTTCTCCTTGGGGTGCTGCTTGCTCTGCCGGCGTACGTGGATCCCGACGTGTGCGACGCCATGAGGGGCGTGGGCGCCGATGGGGTCGATCAGGGCCGTGTCGATGCGCTCGTCGAGGATTCCGATGTTGCGGTGCAGGTCGACGAGGGAGTAGAGCGCCTGGTGGTCCTTGCCCTGGTCTCGCTTGCGCTTGGTCTGCTTCATGTCGGCGATGTACTGCGACACGATGCCCCTCTGGGCGATGATCCGGCGTCCCTGGTACTTGGCGTCGGTCTCATCGGTCTTCGCCCGCTGGCGCCGGTCTCGCCGGCTCTCGGCAGCCTCCTCCTCGGTGGCGTCCTCGATGGATTCGGCCGTGTACTCGGTCTCCGCCCAGACCGCTACGAGGGTTCCCGGTTCTCGGCGCAGGAAGGGGAGTTCGTCGACCAGCCCGGCTCGGCCCTTGGCGGGGCCGTGCGCGAGGAAGGCGGGGACGTGGTGGAACACGACGCTGACAGTGTCGTCGTGCAGCGGGACGGGGACGCCGTCGGCGGGGTCGATGCTCGTGGCGGGCAGGCTGTAGGCGTCACACAGCCCGTTGATCATGCGGGTGCGGTTCTCGTCCTTGCTCCACAGACAGACGATTCGCAGGTGCTCGTATCCCATGGACGCGAGGGAGCGGGTCACCTCGGTTGGGGCGGGGAGAGGGTTCTTCGGGTCGTTCCGGGGGAACCCGCGGGTGCTCAGGTGAATGTCGGGGCTGGTCGCGGCGTCGCCGAAGACGT
>NZ_MWIG01000280.1:0-7092 GCF_002156145.1 Streptomyces sp. NRRL B-24572
CGGCCGGGCCCGGCCGTGCAGGCGGCCAGGGAGGTGGTGCCGAGGACGGCGAGGGCGAGGACGAGGGCCCGGCGGCGGGCGGTGGTGCGGAACACGAGGAACTCCCCTGGATGGTCGGTCCGGGGAAGGATCGGGGACGGATGCTGAGGTTTTGCTGAGGACGGGTCGGTCGAGGTCGAAGCCCCGGTCAGACCGAGGAAGGCCCCGGTCAGTCCGAGGAAGGCCCCCGGTCAGTCCGAGGTCGGCAGTCGCAGGACGAACCGGGCCCCGCCGCGTTCGCCCCGCTCCGCCGCGAGGGTGCCGCCGTGTGCGTGGGCCACCCAGGAGGCGATGGACAGGCCCAGGCCGGTGGACCCCGATCCGCTGCGGAACCGCTCGAACAGGGCGCCCGCGACCTCCGGAGGCAGGCCGGGGCCCGCGTCCTCGACCGTCAGTACGCCGTCGCGGCCCACCGTGATCAGCACGTCCGCCGGGACGCCCGGCGCGTGGCCGTGCGCGAGCGCGTTGTCGAGCAGATTGCCGACGGCCCGGCGCACGAGATCGGGGTCGGCGACCACGACCGTCTCCTCCGCCTCGACCCGGACGCGGTGACCCTTCGTGGGGGCCTCGGCGGCTTCCTGGGCGACTGCCTCCACCAACTGGTCCAGACGCAGCGGCTGCCGGGCCATCGCGGCCGTACCGGACATGAGACGGGCCCGGGTGAGCAGGCCGTCGACAAGCCGGCCCATTCCCTCCGCCAGACGCAGCGTGCGCCGGTGCACGTCCGCGCCGTCCGTCTCGCCGCGCAGTGCCGTCTCGGCGAGCGTCCGCAGCGAGGCGGCCGGGGTCCGCAGATCGTGGGCGGCGTCCGCGAGGAACGCCTCCTGACGGTCGAGCGCGGCGAGCGCGGGCCGGACCGCCCGCCCCGACAGGACGTGACCGACGGCCGCAGACAGCAGGACGAGCACCACGCAGCCGCCCGTCACCAGCCACACGAGCCGCCGGTGGTCGTCCTGCGGGGCGCTCGCGTCGGCCACGGTCACGAGCACGCCCTGCGGCCCGGCGTCGTCCGCCGCCTCCGGCGCGTAGAAGGGCTGCGCGAACACGCGTACCGGCTCGCCGTCCGTCGTGCGCCCGTCGAAGGCCCGTACGCCGTCGGCCCGCACCGCCGCACGGCCCGCCTCCTGGACCACGGCCCGTCCCACGGTCAGACACGGCTTCGCCGGCGCGTGCTCGACCGTCAACGCGCCCGGGTCGTCCGGATCCACGAGGAGCACGGTCAGCGGCGGGCACGCGGTGTCCACCGAGTCCGCGAGCACGTCCAGGACGAGCCGCCCGTCCTCGTCGGTCTCCAGGAGCCCGAGGGCCCAGCTGGTGTCCGCGTCCATCGTGTGGTCGAGCTGCTCCCGCCAGCGGCCGCTGTCGCTGCGCACGGCGAGCACGGTCATCGCGATCAGCCCCACGGCGCTGGTCAGCGCGAACAGCAGGCTGATCCGCCGGCGCAGCCGCAGGACCCGGGCCGCCGGCGTGAGCGTCCGCGCCCTGCGGAAGCGGGCGGACCTCACCGTGCGCCGTCGGGCGCCGCGAGCCGGTAGCCGACCCCGCGCACGGTGTGGATCAGCGGCGGGTCCCCGAGCTTGCGGCGGAGCTGGGATATGAGGACCTCCAGGACGTTCGACTGCGGTTCGGCCATCTCGTCCCAGCAGCTCTCGATCAGCTCGGCGCGGGACACCGCCTGGTCGGAGCGGGCCGCGAGGGCCTCGAGGACCGCGAACTCCCTGCTCGTGAGCGTGAGCAGCACCCCGGCCCGGCGGACGTGCCGGCGGGCGGTGTCGATCTCCAGGTCGCCGACGCGGTGCACCGGCGGGCGGACGACCGCGGCCCTGCGGCACAGGCTGCGCACCCGGGCGACCAGTTCGGGCACGGCGAACGGCTTGACGAGGTAGTCGTCCCCGCCGCTCGCGAAGCCCTCCACCCGGTCCGCCACCGTGTCGCGCGCGGTCAGGAACAGCACGGGCACGCCGCGGCCCGCGCGCCGCAGCCCGTCGACATAGGCGGCGGCGTCCCCGGACGGCAGCATCCGGTCGAAGACCGCGCAGTCGTACGCCGTGACGAACAGCGCCTCGTCGGCCCGGGGCAGATCGGAGGCCTCGTCGACGGCGAGCCCGGCGGCCCGCAGAGCGGCGGCCACCCCGAACCGGAGGTCTTCGTCGTCCTCGACGAGCAGTACACGCACGTCGGACACCCTAAGCGCTGTCCGGAACGCCGTCCGTCGCGCGTCCGGCGCACACCCGGAGCACACACGGGCGGCTCCGCCGGCAGGACCCCCGCTGTCCTCGGGCCGCCGAAGCCCGGCAGGACCCCCGCTGTCCTCGGGCCGCCGAAGCCCGACAGGGCCCGCTGTCCTCGGGCCCGCCGAAGCCCGGCAGGATCCTTGCCGACCGGCGGATGCCGAAACCGCTCCCATAGACTCCCGCGCATGCTGCGCGTACTGGCCGTCGACGACGAGGAGCCCGCCCTCGGCGAGCTGCTCTACCTGCTGCGCGCCGACCCCCGCGTGCGGACCGCCGAAGGCGCGGGCGACGCCACCGCCGCGCTCCGCAGGATCGGGCGCGCCCTGGAGACAGGACCCGACGGCGACGACGGCATCGACGTCGTCTTCCTCGACATCCACATGCCCGGCCTCACCGGCCTCGACGTCGCCCGGCTGCTCGCCGGCTTCGCCCGCCCGCCGCACATCGTCTTCGTCACCGCCCACGAGGGCTTCGCCCTCCAGGCCTTCGACCTCAAGGCGGTCGACTACGTCCTCAAGCCCGTTCGCCGCGAGCGCCTCGCGGAGGCCGTCCGCCGCGTCCACGAGCTGGTCCACGCCACCGCCGCGCCGGCCCCCGCGGCCCCCGAGCAGATCCCCGTCGAACTCGGCGGCGTCACCCGCTTCGTCTCCGTCGACGAGATCGCGTACGTCGAGGCCCACGGCGACTACGCCCGCCTCCACACCGACCACGGCAGCCACCTCGTCCGCATCCCGATCTCCACGCTCGAAGAGCGGTGGGCCGCCCGGGGCTTCGTCCGCATCCACCGCAGCCATCTCGTGGCCCTCGGCCGGATCGACGAGCTGCGGCTCGACGCCGGCGCCACCTCGGTACGGATCGGCGACACCGACCTCGCCGTCAGCCGCCGCCACGCCCGCCACCTGCGGGACCTGCTGATGCGCCGGGCCGGGGGCTGAACCCCGTACCCCTACCGGCCCCGCGTCCCGTCCGCCTACACTCCACGAGCCACAAGGAGACAGTCGAAGAGCGGACGCCCATGCCGGAGCCCAACCCCCCGCGCAGACCCCGGCGCGAGACCGTCACCTACGCCTCGGCGGTCGGCGACCGGACCGTGGCCCGTCTCCGGCCCCCACATCTCCCGGCCCGCTCCGAGATCGACGAGCAGACCACCCTCGGGCACACCTACGTCCGCTCCCTGATGCGCAGCCAGCTCCGCGCCGCCCTCACCGCCCTCGGGGCCCTCGCCCTGCTCGTCGGCTCGCTGCCGCTGCTGCTGGCGCTGCCCGCGCCCGAGGCGTTCGTCTGGGCCGCCCTCGGCTTCGGCGTGTACCCGGTCGTCTGGGCGATCGCCCACTGGTACGTCCGCCGGGCCGAGCGCAACGAGCGCGACTTCACCGGCCTCGTCGAACGGTGAAGTGCCTCGCGTGAACCAGACCCACGCCGTCGCCGCCGTCACCGCCGTCGTCCTCGCCACCGTCCTCATCGGCGCCCTCGGCCTGCGGATCTCCCGCACCACCTCCGACTTCTACGTCGCCTCGCGGACCGTCGGGCCGGCCCTCAACGCCGCCGCCATCAGCGGCGAGTACCTCTCCGCCGCCTCCTTCCTCGGCATCGCCGGACTCGTCCTCGTCCAGGGCCCCGCGATGCTCTGGTACCCGGTCGGCTACACCGCCGGACACCTCGTCCTGCTCGTCCTCGTCGCCGCCCCGCTGCGCCGCTCCGGGGCGTACACCCTCTCCGACTTCGCCGAGGCCCGCCTCGAATCCCCGCAGGCCCGGCGGCTCGCCAGCCTCTTCGTCGTCGGCATCGGCTGGCTGTACCTGCTGCCGCAACTCCAGGGCGCCGGGCTCACCCTGGAGATCCTCACCGGCGCCCCCGACTGGGTCGGCGGGCTGCTCGTCGCCCTCGTCGTGACCGGCACCGTCGCCGCCGGCGGCATGCGCAGCATCACCTTCGTCCAGGCCTTTCAGTACTGGCTGAAGCTGACCGCCCTGCTCGTCCCCGTCCTCTTCCTGCTCGCCGCCTGGTACGGGGACGGGGCGCCCCGGGCCCGGTTCGACGCCCCCGCCGTGCTGCGCGGCCACACCGTCGTCGAGGTCGCCGACACGGTGCGGATCGGGCTCGACGCCCCGCTCACGGTCACCGTCACCGGCCGCGTCGACTCCGTCGCGCACACCGGACGGACCGTCACCCTCGCCCCCGGCACGCATCACGTCCAGGGCGGCACCTCGCTCGCCTTCGCCCCGGGGGCGGCGCTGCCCGAGCGGGCCGCCAGCGGCACCGACCCCCTCGGCTGGTCCCAGCCGCTGGCCGGGGGCCGCGACGGGCACCAGCTGTACGCCACGTACGGACTGATCCTCGCGACCTTCCTCGGCACCATGGGCCTGCCGCACGTCGCCGTCCGCTTCTACACCAGCCCGAACGGCCGCGCCGCCCGCCGCACCACCCTCGTCGTCCTCGGCCTCGTCGGCGCGTTCTACCTGCTGCCACCCCTGTACGGAGCCCTCGGCCGGATCTACGCCCCCGAACTCGCCCTCACCGGCTCCGCCGACGCCGCCGTCCTCGTCCTGCCCGACCGGATCCTCGGCGGACTCCTCGGCGACCTCCTCGGGGCGCTCCTCGCGGCCGGCGCGTTCGCCGCCTTCCTCTCCACCGCCTCAGGGCTCACCATGTCGGTCGCCGGGGTCCTCACCCAGGACGTCCTGCCCCCGCGCGGCGTACGGCACTTCCGTCTCGCGACCCTGCTCGCCACCGCCGTCCCGCTCGCCGTCGGGGTGGTCGCCTCCAAGGTCCCGGTCGCCGACGCCGTCGGCCTCGCCTTCGCCGTCTCCGCCTCCTCCTTCTGCCCGCTGCTCGTCCTCGGGATCTGGTGGCGGAGGCTCACCCCGCCCGGCGCCATGGCGGGGCTCCTGCTCGGCGGCGGCTCCGCCCTCGCGGCCGTGATGGCGACCCGGGCCGGACTCGCCCCCGGGGGCTGGCCGCACACCCTGATGGCCTGGCCGGCGGTCTGGTCGGTCCCCCTGGGCTTCCTCACGATGCTGCTCGTCTCGCTCGCCACTCCCCGCCGGATCCCGCCCGGCACCCCCGCGATCCTCGCCCGGCTCCACCTCCCGGAGGAGATCACCGGCACCGTACCCACGCAGGAGGTGCGCCGATGAGCGGCATCGCCCTCGCCGCCGCGGCCGCCGCCGGGGCCGTACTGCTCGCCGCGGGCTTCGTCCTGGGCCGGTTCGCCGCCCGGCGCGGCGGCCGTACCGCCGATCCCGACCTCGGCACCCCCGTCGAACGGGCCACCTTCCACACCCTGCACACCGCCTCGCTCGCCGCGCCCCCGCTGCGCGCCGGACTCACCGAGGAGACCGCCCGCAAGGCGGCCCGCACGCTCCGCTCGCTGCTCGGCACCGAGGCGCTCTGCCTCACCGACCGGGGCGCGGTCCTCGCCTGGGACGGTCCTGGCGAGGACCACCACCGGGCGCACGTCCCCGAGCGGACCGCCGAGACCCTGGCGACCGGCCGCAGCCGCTCGACGCACAGCGGCTGCGACGACCCGGCGTGCCCGCTGCGCTGGGCGGTGATCGCCCCGCTCACCGGGGAGGACGGGGTCCTCGGCGCGCTCGTCGCCTACGGCTCACGGGAGTCGGCCGTGCTCGTACGGGCCGCGACGGAGGTGGCCCGCTGGGTCTCCGTCCAGCTGGAACTGGCCGAACTGGACCGCTCGCGCACCCGGATCGTGGAGGCGGAGATCCGCGCCCTGCGCGCCCAGATCTCCCCGCACTTCATCTTCAACTCCCTCGCCGCCATAGCCTCGTTCGTCCGCACCGACCCGGAGCGGGCCAGGGAACTCCTCCTGGAGTTCGCCGACTTCACCCGCTACTCCTTCCGCAAGCACGGCGAGTTCGCCCAGCTCGCCGACGAACTGCGCGCCGTCGAGCAGTACTTGGCGCTTGCCGGGGCCCGTTTCGGCGACCGGCTGAAGGTGACCCTGCAGATCGCCCCCGAAGTGCTGCCGGTGACCCTGCCGTTCCTGTGCCTCCAGCCGCTCGTGGAGAACGCCGTCAAACACGGCCTCCAGGACCGGGAGCGGGGCTGCCGGGTCACGATCGCCGCCCGGGACGCGGGCGCCGAGGCGGTGGTGACGGTCGAGGACGACGGCATCGGCATGGACCCGGAGCTGCTGCGGGCCGTCCTGCGCGGGGAGCACCCGGCGGGCTCCGGCATCGGCCTGTCCAATGTGGACGAGCGGCTGCGCCAGGTGTACGGGGCGGAGCACGGCCTCGTCATCGAGACCGGGGTCGGCGCCGGGATGAAGGTGACGGTACGCGTCCCCAAGTACCGCCCGGGAGTGCATCCTTCGGCACCGTAGACGCCCTTCAGCGCAGGTGCAGCGACAGGTGCGCGAGCGGGAGGCCCAGCTTCCAGGCGGGCAGCCAGATCTGCTCGCTCTCGTCGACCGGGCTCTCCGGGTCGGTCCGGCCGTCGAGGTCGGCGGCGCGGATCCAGGTGTCCCGCAGCTGCCGCCAGGCGGTCCGCGCGAGCGCCAGGTCGGGTCCTTCGCCGCCGCTCGCCCGCCGCGCGGCGAGGCGCTCCTCGACCCAGGGCGGCCAGGGACGGTCGTACGCCGTGTGCCGCAGCCACTCGTCGACGCGGCAGGCGGCCCACGCGCCGGCCGGTCCGTCCGGTTCCTCCGCGAGGTGGACGGTGAGGGCCAGGGCCTGGAGGCCGGCCCGGTACTCCAGTGAGCCGGGGGCCACGAGCGCGGCGGCCCGCAGCACCCCGTCGGCCAGGTACTCGGCACACAGCCAGGCCATCGGGACGGCGAGGCCGCCGCCGCTCGTGGCCC
>NZ_MWIG01000281.1:0-2231 GCF_002156145.1 Streptomyces sp. NRRL B-24572
TCCTCGCCGTCGGTCAGGGCATCGAGGCAGCGGGACGGATCGGAGCGGTCGAGGCCCAGGTCCATCGCGAAGTGGTTGCGGGTGCCGGCCGAGATCACCAGGAACGGCAGGTCGTGCTCGGCGGCGACCGCCGCCACCAGCGCCTGGGTGCCGTCGCCGCCCGCGACGCCGAGCAGGTCCGCGCCCTCGGCCACGGCCCCGCGGGCCAGCTCGGCCACATCGGCCGGGGCCGACGGGTCGAGCAGGATCACCCGGGCGCCGAGCGCCTCCGCCCGCTCGACGAGACCGAACCGCTCGACCTTCCCGCCGCCGGACTTCGGGTTCATGATGAGGACCGGTCGCTTCGGCGGGGTCGCCGGGACCGCCCGCGGCGGCCGTGGCGGCCGCGATCTGCGCAGCGCCGCCCGGGCGCAGGCCAGCGCCGCACCCCAGCACAGGCACAGGATCAGCGCCGTCAGCCACAGGCCCTCGTGCGAGAAGAGGACCAGGACGCCGACGGGTGCGGCGACCGCGAGGAGCACCCCGAGGAGGCGCACCGCGCCGCGGTGCGCCACGAACCACCAGACGCCGACGGCGCAGAGGACCAGCCCGAGGAACCCGGACCCGACCACCAGGAGCCCGCCGTCCCCCACCGCGAGCAGGAGGACGACCAGCGAACCGATCAGCGCCAGCAGGGCCAGACGCGCGAGCAGCCGCGCGGCCCGACCTCCGTCGGGGCCCGTCCCGCCCGTCCTGCCCATCATGTCCCCTCCGTGGTGCTTCGACCGCGAACACAGTCCGGGGCACCAGCCTGCACGGACCCGGGCGGGAGGGCATCCCGGCCGGGCCGTTCGAGGGCCTCCGGCCGTCAGGCGCGGCAGCGCAGCAGCTCGAAGGGCGGGTTGGCGAGGCAGTCCGCCCAGAAGTCCGCGCCGAACTCGCGGACGCCGGCCTCGGACACCTCCAGCGGGACCCAGGTCAGGTCGCCGAAGCCGGCCGCGCGCAGGGAGTCCTCGTAGACCTCGCGGCGCGGGCAGGCGCCGACGAACGAGATCGGCGGGTCGAGCAGCGCCGTGATCCGGACGCGCGGCCCGGTCTCGATCTCCTCGCCGGTCGCCTCGCAGAGGAAGCCGTACTTGGCGAGCGACGGCCCGTCGAAGCGGTAGTCGGGCTTCTGCGCGAGCACGAAGAACTCGGCACCGGGCTTCAGGCTCCGGTGCACATGGCGACACATGCGCTCCATGGCGGCGATGTCCGGCGCGTAGTTGAGCAGCTGGACCCCGAGCGCGATGTCGAAGCTCTGTTCGAGGGTGCGCAGTTCGGACACGTCTCCCACCTCGTAGCGCACGCCCAGCGGATCGCTCTCCTCGAACGCCCGCGCCGCGGCGACCATCTCGCCGGAGATGTCGATGCCGAGCACCTCGGAGGCGCCGCGCCGCTTGAACTCCCTGCTGTAGAAACCGGTGCCGGAGGCGAGGTCGAGGACCGACTTCCCCCGTACGTCGCCGACCATGCCCAGGAAGCTGGGCACCTCCCCGTACTGCGTCAGCGGAAGGGACTTGAAGCCCTCGAACGCCTCACCGATCTCGTCGTACTGCTGCACGCTCATCGCGCGGTCCTCCCCAGTGCTCGGTCATGTGCCTGGTGATCCGTCATGCCCTGGCAGTCTTGCCGGATCACGACGCGAGCTCGTACTGGCAGAAGCCACGAAGACCCGGACGGCGCCCTGGCCTCCTCTACGGGAGTACGGGAGGTCCGAGGTTCTCGGAACTCCTCCGCGGATTCCTGTTATCGGGCCGCCGCCCCGCGATCTCCCACGTGTTGGCCGTCGACGACAGCGGGAACAGGCAGGGTGATTCGGAGCATGGGCGCACAGCACGGTACGGAACTGGTCAGGGCGGCACAGAGCGGAGACCCGTGGGCGCGGGACCGGCTCGTCGCGCTCCACCTGCCCCTCGTCTACAACATCGTGGGCCGGGCGATGAACGGCCACCACGACGTCGACGACGTCGTGCAGGAGACGATGCTGCGGGCGCTCGCCGGGCTCGGCGACCTGCGCTCCCCGGACAGCTTCAGGTCCTGGCTGGTGGCCATCACCATGAACGGCGTCCGCAGCCACTGGCACCGGCAGCAGCAGGCCGGCCACCCCGCGGGCGACCTCGACGACGCCCGAGGGATCGCACAGCCCGGGGCCGATTTCGTGGAGCTGGCCGTGGTCCGGCTGAACCTTTCCGGCCAGCTCCACGAAATCG
>NZ_MWIG01000282.1:0-31468 GCF_002156145.1 Streptomyces sp. NRRL B-24572
GTGCCGGTGCCGGTGCCGCCCACCGCTGTGGCCCCGCCCGCTCCCGCGGTCTTCAGGGCCACCCCCGGGCGCAAGCTCACCAGACTCGTCCGGCCTCTGACAGGCGCGCTGTTCGCGGCCCTGGTCGCCCTCGTGGCCTGGCAGCCCGACTACACGGAGTACGACATCGCCCAGCGCCTCCGGCTCTGGGCGCCGGTGGCGCTGGTCGCGTTCGCGCTCCGCGTCGCGGTCGTCCTCGCCCGGCCCCACACCGTCACCGTCGAGACGCCCGGCCTCACCGTCCGCAGCCGGCGCGGCACCCACAAGGACGACCCGCTCGTCACCATCCCGTGGACGGACGTCGTCGCCGCCGGCCGCCCGCCGGTCGCCAACGGCCCGAACGTGCAACTGCTCCTCAGACTGCGCTGGGGCGCCCCGCTGCCGCTCCCCCGCCAGGGCGTCGAGCCCCGGCCCCCGGACTGGGTCACCGTCACCGTGCCCCGGCCGATCGGCACCACGACCACCACGCTGCGGAGACAACTGCGCGAGGCCGTCGCCCGCTGCGCCCCGCACGTCCACGTCGACTACCTCTGACCCCCGGACGCCCGTCATCCGCGCTGAAGGGTCCGCGCTGAAGAGCGGAGCCCCGCACGGTCCGCGCGACGGCTCACTTCGGCTTGAAGAGGATCTTCTCCGAAGGGAGCGTCATCCTCACGGTGTTGCCGTCGGTGATCTCTACGATCCGGTGGAGCCCGATCTGCTCCTTCGGCTTGGCCTGCGTCAGGTCGAGGAACTTGTCCGCGGCCCCGGCCAGGTAGGCGGGGAAGGCGTCGAGCGTGGTGTGGCCGAGCGAGAAGTACTCCTTCAGGCGGCGGAACAGCTTCGGGAGGATCACCATGTCGTCGGTGATCGACTGCATCCCGGTGATCTTCGCCCCGCTGAGGGTCACGTCGCCGAACGCGTCCGCCGTGGTGTTCCAGATGCCCACGCCGACCCCCGCCTGCGCCTCGGCCTTGCCGTCGGCCAGCGCGTCCCGCAGCACGGGAAGCAGTCCCTGGTAGAACGTCGGGTACACCAGCCCCAGGCTGAGCAGGTGGTAGTTGGCCGTCCTCTCCTTCACGAGCTTCACCGACACGTCCAGCTCGTAGCCGCTGGCCCCCGGCGGTTCCCCCGGGCAGGCGAACGCCACGCAGCGGCCGAAGACGTCGGCGCCGCTGGTGAGGATGAACCCCGGGACCGATGCCGGGGTCGCGGAGATCATGTCGTGCGGGTGATGGGGGTCGGGGGTGCGCTGGATGTCGCTGAAGCCGAGGAACGTCAGCAGCGCGTCCGTGGCCGCGTCGCCGAACTTGGCCGGCTGGCGCTTCTCGTCCCCGTAGTTCCCCTCGTAGTGGGTCTCCAGCGCGTCGATGCCTTCGAGCCGGATGTCGACGTGCCCGTCCCGCGCCGGCTGCGGCTTCTCGCAGCCCCGGACGAGCTTCCACTCGCCCACGTAGTCCGGGATGAAGGGGACGGTGTCCCCGTCGGGGGCCGTGAAGCCCGAGAGATGGAAGGATCCCTTGATCAGCAGCATGGGCATGGTGGCTCCCACGGCGGTGTGCGTGCGGCATGGAAGGGAACCGGTTCTCCTCCTTCCATGCTGCGGCCGCGCGCGGCGGGGCGCCAACGGGGGAGGGGTCATGAGCAGACGCGGCAGCGGCAGCAGGTGGACGCTCGATGAGAAGAACTGGTCGCAACCGTGGTGGATACCGCTCACCGCCGTGGTGCTGGCCGCCGTGACCTGGGGCCTCCTCGGCCTCGTCGAGGGCGGCTGCCGAACCGGCCCACGCGGGGGCTGCGTTGCCGCCGAGGGCTACCGGCTCAACGGCTGGGTCCTCTTCCTCGCCGCCATGCCCACGTACTTCGTCGTCGTCACCGGCCTGGTCACCGACCGCTGGCCGCCCGCCCTCGGCCTCACCCTCGGCGGGGCGGGCTGCGCGGCGTACGTCCTGACACAGGGGCGTACGCCGGCGCACTGGGCCATCACCGGCGCACTCCTCGCCCTCGCGGCGCTCGCGCCCGCGCTGACGTGGTGGCGCAAGCGTCAGGCGGCGTCGCTCACGCCTTGACGCCGGCGACGAACGCGGCCCAGGCGGCGGTCGGGACGACCAGGACGGGGCCGTCGGTGACCTTGCTGTCCCGGACGGGGACGACACCGGGGACGTCGTCGAGGACCTCGACGCAGTTGCCGCCGTCGCCGTCGCTGTGGCTGCTCTTGCGCCAGGCGGCGCCGGTGAAGTCGTACGAGACCTCGACGCAGTCGCCGCCCTCGCCGTTGCTGTAGGAGCTCTTGAACCAAAGGGCGTTGCTCAGGTCGTACTCGCGCATCGTCTGAAGTCCTCCGCCGCCGATTCGATCAGGGCCTGGGACGCCTCCGGCGACAAGGCGGCGACCCTGAGCAGATCGTAGGCGCGCTGTGCACGCTTCACCACTGCCGGATCATCCAGGAGCGTTCCCGAAAACGAGGTCTCTGTATAGGCCGTTGGCGGCTGGTCCTCGAACTCCATGAGCTTGAGTGTGCCGTTCATGGAGGCGTGTGCCCCCGCCGTGCGGGGCACGACTGTCACCAGTACCCACCGCTGCCGGATCAGCGTCGCGATGTGGCCCAGTTGCTCGGCCATGACCGTCGGGCCGCCGACCGGGATGCGGACCGCGTTCTCGTGCAGGGTGACCCAATACTCGGGCCTTGTAGCGTCCGCGAGGATCCCCGCCCGCTCGATCCGCGAGGCGACCTTCTCCTCGACGTACTCCTCCGTGGCGAACGGGTTGGCGGCCAGCGTGACCGCCCGCGCGTACGCGTCCGTCTGGAGCAGACCCGGCACCACCAGCGGCGCGAACTCGCAGATCTTCGTCGCTACCCCCTCCAGCTCCGCGACCTCACTGAAATAGGACGCGTACGGCGACTTGTCGATGAGTCTGCGCCACGTACGTTCGAAAATACCGCCGGTTTGTAGGACCTCGTCGATTCGCACCGCCACATCCAGCTGTGGCTTTCGAATTCCTTGCTCGAACAAGCCGATGTACGCCGCGGATACGAACACCCGTCTGCCCAGTTCCGCCTGTGAGATCCCCGCCGCTTCCCGGCGCTCCTTCAGGAGCTCGCCGAAGAACTCCCACACGTCCTGCTGCTTGCCTCTGGCCATGGATTAACTCCCCAACCCTACGCTGCAGTTGTACGGACTGCGCGTCTGCCGATTCTACGGATCTGCCCGCACCCTGGAGAGGCGAAGCGGGAAATGGATTCAGAAAGGCATACGTTGGTGAAGGAAGAACACATGAAGACGACCACGGGGGCAGTAGGCACCGCACAAGAGGCAGTGGCGGAATTGCGCGAGGCCCTCGCGAGGGCGGGAATCACGCTCCCCTCGCTCGGGCTCGACGTCGTCACGCTCGCCGCGGAGCCCCCGCGGCCGCTCGTGGAATTGGGATGCTGCACGGTGGAAACGGCCCGGCTCCTCGCCGCCGCCGTACTGCCGAGGGAGGAGAGTCGATCGTGACGCTGCCCATCGGGTCGTACGTCGTCGAGATCCGCACCGGACGGGTGGGGACACTCATGGGGCGCGAGGGTCCTTACGTCCAGATCCGGCCGCTGGGCGGCGGGCGGGAGTGGGACGTGGAGCCGGACGGGGTGCGCGAGGCCACTTCGGCCGAGCGGCTGAGCGCGGCCACGGCGCACGTCAACGCCCGCAGCCGGGGCGAGGTGTCCTGACCCGCCGTCCGCGCCCGAACGTCGAGGCGGTCGCCCCCGGCCTGCCCGTACAGGCGACCCGGCAGGTGCTGCCGACCGGGACGGACCGGATCGACACGGGGCACCGCGATCTCAATGTGGCCGGCGGCGGGTCTGCTGGAGCTCCCGGGTGACGGCCCAGGCGTCGGCCACCGGCCCGAGGTGGCCGAGCTTGTCGGGGTTGAGAACCGTGCGGATGGTCTGGATCCGGTCGTCCAGGACGTCGAGGGCGAAGACCTGGAGGATCCTGCCGTCCCGGTCGCGGAAGAGCGCGCCCGGCTGGCCGTTGACCTCGTGCGGCTCGCAGGTGACGTCGAGTTCGAGGAGTGTGGGGAGGACCGCGCCCAGGAGCCGTGCGACCTTCTCCGCGCCCACGATGGTCCGGGCGAAGTTCGGGGCCTTTCCTCCGCCGTCGCCGACGAGCTGGACGTCGGCGGCCAGGAGGTCCTGCAGCCCGCCGACGTCGCCGTTCTTGAGCGCGTCGAAGAAGCGGGTGGCCAGTTCCTGGCGTTCCTGGCGGTCGGCCGCGAACCGGGGGCGTCCGTCGTGCATGTGCCGCCTGGCCCGTACGAGCAGCTGCCGGCAGGCGGCCTCCGAGCGGTCGACGGCCTCGGCGATTTCCTGGAAGTCGAAGGCGAAGACCTCCCGCAGGAGGAACACGGCCCGCTCCAGGGGGCTGAGCCGTTCGAGGAGCAGGAGGGCCGCCATCGAGACCGAGTCGGCCAGCTCCACCGAGCGCGCCGGGTCCTGGTACGGATCGCTGAGCAGGGGCTCGGGGAACCAGGGGCCCACGTACTCCTCGCGCCGGACCCGCGCGGAGCGCAGGACGTCGATCGAGAGGCGGGTGACCGTGGCCGACAGGAAGGCCTTGGTCGAGGTGGGCCGGGTCGGGGAGCCGTCGAAGCGCAGCCAGGTCTCCTGGACGGCGTCCTCGGCCTCGCTGACGCTGCCCAGGATCCGGTAGGCGATCGAGAACAGCAGCGGACGCAGCTCCTCGAACTCCTCGACCTTGCTCATGACGACTTCCTCTCCCCGTACCCGTACCCGTACGTCCGCGAAGCGCGGACACCTCATGATCATTCAGGCGGGCGGTGTCCGTCAGTGGAACTGACCGACCTTGTAGTCGCCCGCCGGCTGCCGGGTGATGGCGTTGATCCGGTTCGCCAGGTTCATGAACGCGATGTGCATGACGAGGGCGGCGAGCTGGTCCTCGTCGTAGTGGAGGGCGGCTCGCTCCCAGACCTCGTCGCTGACGCCGCCGGCCCCGTCGGCGACCCGGGTGCCCTCCTCGGCCAGCTCCAGCGCGGCCCGCTCGGCCTCGGTGTAGACGGTGGCCTCGCGCCAGGCCGCCACCAGGTTGAGCCGTACCGGGGTCTCACCGGCGTGGGCGGCCTCCTTGGTGTGCATGTCGATGCAGACCGCGCAGCCGTTGATCTGGCTCACGCGCAGCGCGACCAGCTGCTGGGTCGCGGCCGGCACCGTCGACTCCTGGACCGCCTTGCCCGCCGCCATGATGTGCTTGAAGGCCTTGCCGGCGGTGGCGCTGGCGAAGAGGTTCAGTCGGGCGTCCATGGGGTGCTCCTCGGTGTGGGGTGCTGGCTGGTTACACCCACGAGACGAGGCAGCCCGGCCCCCTGTGACACGGGCGAATGTGACCTGCGTCTCTCCGGGGGCGTACGTCCGGTCCCGGGCCTGGCTGTCAGTGCCGTACGGGAGAATGGACGCATGAGCCTGTTCCGCGACGACGGCATCGTGCTGCGCACCCAGAAGCTGGGTGAAGCGGACCGCATCATCACGATCCTCACGCGCGGTCACGGTCGCGTACGCGCCGTCGCGCGGGGCGTACGCCGGACGAAGTCGAAGTTCGGGGCGCGCCTCGAACCCTTCTCGCACGTGGACGTGCAGTTCTTCGCCCGGGGGAGTGAGCTGGTCGGACGCGGGCTGCCGCTCTGCACGCAGAGCGAGACCATCGCCGCGTACGGCGGCGGGATCGTCACCGACTACGCCCGGTACACCGCCGGCACGGCCATGCTGGAGACGGCGGAACGGTTCACCGACCACGAGGGCGAGCCCGCCGTGCAGCAGTACCTGCTGCTCGTCGGCGGACTGCGGACCCTCGCCCGGGGCGAGCACGCGCCCCACCTCATCCTCGACGCCTTCCTCCTCCGCTCCCTCGCCGTGAACGGCTACGCGCCCAGCTTCGAGGACTGTGCGAAATGCGGACTCCACGGCCCGAACCGGTTCTTTTCGGTCGCGGCGGGCGGGGTCATATGCGGCGACTGCCGGGTGCCCGGAAGCGTCGTACCCTCTGCGGAGGCCATCGGCCTGCTCAGCGCGCTGCTCACCGGCGACTGGGCGACGGCGGACGCGTGCGAGCCGCGTCACGTCAGGGAGGGCAGCGGACTCGTGTCCGCCTATCTGCACTGGCACCTGGAGCGCGGCCTGCGCTCCCTGCGTTATGTAGAGAAAAGCTAGGAGAGACCACTCATGGCCATCGCACGACTCCTCGGGCGCCAGCGTCGGGAGTACAGCACCCCCGAGCCGCACCCGTCCGGTGCCCGCCCGCCGAAGCTCCAGACCGAGCTCGTGCCGGAGCACGTCGCGATCGTCATGGACGGCAACGGCCGCTGGGCCAAGGAGCGCGGACTTCCGCGCACCGAGGGGCACAAGGTCGGCGCCGAGCAGGTGCTCGACGTGCTCCAGGGCGCGATCGAGATGGGCGTCGGGGCGATCTCGCTGTACGCCTTCTCCACCGAGAACTGGAAGCGCTCGCCCGAAGAGGTGCGCTTCCTCATGAACTTCAACCGCGACTTCATCCGCAAGACCCGCGACCAGCTCGACGCGCTCGGCATCCGGGTCCGCTGGGTCGGCCGGATGCCCAAGCTGTGGAAGTCCGTCGCCAAGGAGCTCCAGGTCGCGCAGGAGCAGACCAAGGACAACACCAAGCTCACGCTGTACTTCTGCATGAACTACGGCGGTCGCGCCGAGCTCACGGACGCAGCGCAGGCGATGGCCGAGGACGTGAAGGCGGGCAGGCTCGACCCGGCGAAGATCACCGAGAAGACCATCCAGAAGTACCTCTACTACCCGGACATGCCGGACGTGGACCTGTTCCTGCGGCCCAGCGGCGAGCAGCGCACCTCCAACTACCTGATCTGGCAGAGCGCGTACGCCGAGATGGTCTTCCAGGACGTGCTGTGGCCCGACTTCGACCGCCGCGACCTGTGGCGGGCCTGCGTCGAGTACGCCCAGCGGGACCGCCGCTTCGGTGGCGTGGACCCGGCGGATCTCGCCGTGCTCGACAAGGCCTGAGCCGGCCGTGGGGGAGAGCGTGGGGGAGCGGCTGGAGCTCGTCTACTCGGCCGAGTTCGCCGAGGTGCACGAGGCGGTACGGGTCAGGCTGCGGTCGACCCGCTGGTGGCGCTTGTTCCGGTGGGCCACCCGCGGTGTCTGCGCGCTGACCGTCCTGGTCGCCGTCGCGGGGCTGCTGGTCGGAGAGGTGGCGGAGCCCGTCAAGCTCGTCCTCCTCGGCACGGTGGTCGTGGTCTGCGCCGAGCTGGTGCCCTGGGTGTCCGCCCGCAGCCTCTTCCGGCTGATCGGGTCCCAGGGCGAGGCCCGGGCGGTCGTCGACGAGGACGGCGGGCGGTGGACCTCCCGGGACACCGACATGACGATCCGCTGGGCGCTGCTGACCCGGTACGCGGAAACGCCCCGGCTCTTCGTCCTCTTCACGGACCGCTCATCCGGCACCGGCTTCGCGTACCTGCCCAAGCGCGGACTCGCCGGACCGGCCGACGAGGAGCGGCTGCGGGCGATCCTGGACCGGAAGACCACCAGGGCCTGAGACGACGCCGAAGGGCCCGCACCGATCGACATCGGTGCGGGCCCTTCGTATGTCAGGTCACTTCCCGGCGCACTCCGCGCACGTGCCGAAGATCTCCACCGTGTGCGCCACGTTCACGAAGCCGTGCTCCGAGGCGATCGTCTCGGCCCACTGCTCCACCATCGGGCCCTCCACCTCCACGGCCTTGCCGCAGACGCGGCAGACCAGATGGTGGTGGTGGTCGCCGGTCGAGCAGCGGCGGTAGACCGTCTCGCCGTCGCTGGTGCGCAGTGCGTCGACCTCGCCCGCGTCCGCGAGGGACTGGAGCGTGCGGTAGACGGTGGTGAGGCCGACGGAGTCGCCGCGGTGCTTGAGCATGTCGTGCAGCTCCTGGGCGCTGCGGAACTCGTCCACCTCGTTCAGTGCCGCCGACACGGCGGCCCGCTGCTTGGTAGAGCGGCCGCGTACGGGGGGTCCTGCCGTCGCCACGGGGGCCTCCTTGGATGCTTGTCTGCCCCGCCATTCTGCCAGCCCCCCGTGCCCCCGGGATCAGTCGCGGATCAGACCTTCACGTCGTCCGTCGGCTTCCGGGTGGCCGGAACGCAGCGGGTGTCGCAGTCCGCGGTGGCCTGCGCGGCGGCCCTGGCCCGCCGCTTGGCGAGCGGGGCGGCGAGCAGGGTCAGGACGATGAAGATCCCGATCGCGTACAGGACGATCGTCGCGCCGGGGGGCACGTCCTGGTAGTACGAGGTGACCGTGCCCGCCAGGGTGACCGTGATGCCGGTCGCCACCGCGAGGACGAAGGTCGCGCGGAAGGACTTCGACAGCTGCTGGGCGGCCGCCACCGGCACCACCATCAGCGCGCTGACCAGGAGCAGGCCCACGACCCGCATGGCGACCGTGACCGTCACCGCGGCCGTGACGGCGATCAGCAGGTTCAGCGCGCGCACCGGCAGGCCGGTGACCCGGGCGAACTCCTCGTCCTGGCTGACGGCGAAGAGCTGCCGGCGCAGACCGACCGTGACCAGGAGCACGAAGGCCGCCAGGACGCAGATCGCGGTGATGTCCTCGGCCGAGACCGTGGAGAGGGAGCCGAAGAGGTACGAGCTCAGGTTGGCGTTGGAACCGGTCGACGAGAGGTTGATCAGCAGGACGCCGCCGGCCATGCCGCCGTAGAAGAGCAGCGCGAGCGCGAGGTCGCCGCGGGTCTTCCCGTACGCCCGGATCAGCTCCATCGCGACGGAGCCGACGACGGCGACGAGGGTCGCCATCCAGACCGGGCTGGCGTTCAGCAGGAAGCCGAGGCCGACGCCGGTCATGGCGACGTGGCCGATGCCGTCGCCCATCAGCGCCTGGCGGCGCTGGACGAGGTAGATGCCGACGGCGGGCGCGATGACGCCGACGAGGACGGCCGCGAGGAGCGCCCGCTGCATGAAGGCAGGTTCGAGGAAGTCCATGATCAGGTCAGCAGTCCCGTGCGGAGCGGCTCGTCGGCCGCGTGCGGATGTACGTGGTCGTGGCCGGGCAGCGCGTGCTGGCCGAGGGCCTGGGGCGGCGGGCCGTCGTGGACGACGCAGCCGTCGCGCAGGACGACCGCGCGGTCGATGAGGGGCTCCAGGGGGCCCAGCTCGTGCAGGACGAGGAGGACCGACGTACCGCCGGCGACCTGCTCGCGCAGGGTCGCGGCGAGGATCTCCTGGCTCCCGAGGTCCACGCCGGCCATCGGCTCGTCCATGATCAGGAGTTCGGGCTCGGAGGCGAGCGCGCGGGCGATCAGGACCCGCTGGTGCTGGCCGCCGGAGAGGGCGGTGACGGAGTCCTGGGCGCGGTCGGCGAGGCCGACCAGTTCCATGGCCCGGTGGACGGCGGCCTTGTCGGCCTTGGTCGGCAGGCCGAAGCGGCGGCGGGCGAGGCGGCCGGAGGAGACGACCTCGCGGACGGTGGCCGGCACTCCGGCGGACGCGGTGGTGCGCTGCGGTACGTAGCCGACGCGGGCCCAGTCGCGGAACCGCTTCCGCTCGGTGCCGAACAGCTCGATCGTGCCGCCGGTCAGCGGGACCTGGCCGATGATCGCGCGGACGGCGGTGGACTTGCCGGAGCCGTTGGCGCCCAGCAGGGCGACGACCTCACCGCGCTGGACGGTGAGGTCGACGCCCCGGAGGACGGGGCGGGCGCCGAGGGCCGCGATGGCTCCGCGGACGGAGATGACGGGCTGGTCGTCGCTCATGAGGGGCCCTCCTACTTGGCGCCGAGCGCGGTCTTCAGCGCGGCGAGGTTGGACCGCATGACCTCGATGTAGTCGTGGCCCTTGGACTTGTCCGTGATGCCCTCAAGCGGGTCGAGGACGTCGGTCTTCAGACCGGTGTCGGTCGCGAGGGTCTTCGCGGTCTTGTCGCTCGCGAGGGTCTCGAAGAAGACGGTGGAGACCTTGTCCTTCTTCGCGACGTCCTGGAGTTCCTTGATGCGGGCGGGGCTCGGCTCGGACTCGGGGTCCATGCCGGAGATGCCCTCCTGCTCCAGGCCGTAGCGCTCGGCGAGGTAGCCGAAGGCGGAGTGGGTGGTGATGAAGGTCTTCGTGGCGGTGTTCTTCAGGCCCGTCTCGAACTCGGTGTTCAGGGCGCCGAGCTTCTTCACCAGGGCTTCGGTGTTCTTCTCGTAGTCGGCGGCGTGGTCCGGGTCCGCCTTCTCCAGGGCGCTGCCGACGCCCTTGGCGACCTCGGCGTACTTCACGGGGTCGAGCCAGATGTGGGGGTCGGCGCCGGCCTCGCCCTCGTGGGCCTCTTCGCCCTCGTGGTCGTGGCCGACCTCGGTGCCGTGCTCTTCGAGCTTGGTGAGGGTCGTGGCGTCGACGGTGTTCTTCACGCCGGCCTGGGCGATGGCGTCGTCGACGGCGGGCTGGATGCCCTTGAGGTAGAGGATGACGTCGGCCTCGCCGAGCTCGCCGATCTGCTTCGGCTTGAGCTCCAGGTCGTGCGGCTCGACGCCCGGCTTGGTGAGCGTGTTGACGGCGACGTGGCCGCCGCCTATCTGCTCGGCCAGGAACTGCATGGGGTAGAACGACGCCACCACGTCCAGCTTGCCGGCGCTGTTCTTGTCGGCCGCGTCCGAGGTTCCGGAGCAGGCGGACAGGGTGACGAGGCCGAGGGTGACGGCTCCGGCGACGGCGGTGGCGGGTATCAGGCGGCGTACGTTCATGACAGTCATTTTCAACAAAGATGGAAACGGTTGTCAATTGCCTTGTCTGTGTTCCGGACCACCCGGACATCGCGGGCCTTCGCCGCGGAACCGATTTGATACGGGGCCCCGGGGCGCCGGTAACCTGAGGCATTCGCACTTCGTCGTCGTAATGAAGAGAGCACCGTGGCCGCCGACAAGATCGACACCATCGTCAGCCTGAGCAAGCGCCGTGGCTTCGTTTTCCCCTGCAGTGAGATCTACGGCGGTCAGCGCGCCGCCTGGGACTACGGCCACCTCGGCGTCGAGCTCAAGGAGAACATCAAGCGCCAGTGGTGGCGTTACATGGTCACCTCGCGCGAGGACGTCGTCGGCATCGACTCGTCGGTCATCCTGGCCACCGAGGTCTGGGAGGCCTCCGGCCACGTCGCCACCTTCACCGACCCGCTGACCGAGTGCACCTCCTGCCACAAGCGCTTCCGCGCCGACCACCTGGAGGAGGCGTACGAGGAGAAGCACGGCCGTCTCCCCGAGAACGGCCTCGCCGACCTCAACTGCCCCAACTGCGGCAACAAGGGCACCTTCACCGAGCCGAAGAACTTCTCGGGCCTGCTCTCCACCCACCTCGGCCCGACCCAGGACTCCGGCTCCGTCGCCTACCTGCGTCCCGAGACCGCCCAGGGCATCTTCACCAACTTCGCCCAGGTGCAGACCACCGCGCGCAAGAAGCCCCCGTTCGGCATCGCGCAGATGGGCAAGTCCTTCCGGAACGAGATCACTCCGGGCAACTTCATCTTCCGCACCCGCGAGTTCGAGCAGATGGAGATGGAGTTCTTCGTCAAGCCGGGCGAGGACGAGCAGTGGCAGGAGTACTGGATGCAGCAGCGCTGGAACTGGTACACCGGCCTGGGTCTCCGCGAGGAGAACATGCGCTGGTACGAGCACCCGCAGGAGAAGCTCTCCCACTACTCGAAGCGCACCGCCGACATCGAGTACCGCTTCTCCTTCGGCGGCAGCGAGTGGGGCGAGCTGGAGGGCGTCGCCAACCGCACCGACTACGACCTGAGCGCCCACTCCAAGGCCTCCGGCGCGAACCTGCAGTTCCTGGAGCAGGAGTCCGGCGAGCGCTACACGCCGTACGTCATCGAGCCCGCCGCCGGTGTCGGCCGCACCATGCTCGCCTTCCTGCTCGACGCCTACGTCGAGGACGAGGCCCCGAACGCCAAGGGCGTCATGGAGAAGCGCACCGTGCTGCGCCTCGACCACCGCCTGGCCCCGGTCAAGGCCGCCGTCCTGCCGCTGTCCCGCAACGCGCAGCTCTCCCCGAAGGCCAAGGGCCTCGCGGCGGACCTGCGCCAGAACTGGAACATCGAGTTCGACGACGCCGGCGCCATCGGCCGCCGCTACCGCCGCCAGGACGAGATCGGCACGCCGTACTGCATCACCGTCGACTTCGACACCCTCGAGGACAACGCGGTGACCGTGCGCGAGCGCGACACCATGAAGCAGGAGCGCGTCTCCCTCGACCAGATCCAGGGCTACCTGGCCAGCCGCCTCATCGGCGCCTGAACCGTCTGATCGCGGATACGCGAAAGCCCCCGGTCCCTTCCCGCAGGAAGGGGCCGGGGGCTTTCCCGTGCCGTCAGGCGGTCGCCGTGGCGGCCGCGGCCGCCGCCTCGGCCTGGCGCCGTGCGCCCTCCGCCGCGCGGCGCTTGCCGAACCAGGCCGTCCACACGCCGAGGGCGCCGAGGACGCCGTAGATCATGATCGGGCTGAGCGTGACCATGGTCTTGGTCGCGAGGACGTACGCGAGGGCGATGCGGGCCAGGGCCTCGGCCACGTACGCCACGCCCCACACCAGCGTCATCGTGCGCATGGTGCTGCGGAAGCCCTCGAACTGCCACATGCCGTTCCACCAGGCCGTGGACTCGGGGGTGCCGTCGGTCGCGAACTTGCGGCCGAAGTAGAACATCAGCGGACGCGGGGCGAGCAGCGTCACCAGGCAGAGCAGGCCGAACAGGCCCGTCACCGACGAGTCCTTGATCAGCAGGGCGCGGGCGGTGTGCGCGCCGACCAGCGAGACCACGGCCGTGATCACCAGGAAGACCAGGGTGACCATGGCGAACTCGTCGATCTTGCGGCGCCAGGCCGCCACGATCGCGGTGTCGAGGACCGGCCAGGCGCTGCTCAGGAGCAGGGCGGAGAACTCGGACCAGCCGTGGTCCTCGGTCAGCGTGTTGTACGTGAGGATCGGCGCGACGACGTTCAGGCCGATGGTGAGGACCCACCCGATCGCGGAGGCCCCGCCTGATCGGGCCGGCTTGGCGGGTGCGGGCGTGGACATGGTTCCCCCTGGGTGTTCCTACGGTCGAGGTGCGGGAGAACGGTAGTCACGCACCGGACAGGGAAGGGGAAATTCCGAGCCAAATGATCTTCAAAACGCCACGCGGCTCAGGCGCGCAGCGCCCGCTGTACGAGGGAGACGACCGCCGTGAACGCGTCCTCGGCGTCCGGAGCCGACCAGTCGGCGGCGTGCGCCGGGTTGTGGAAGCGGTCCGTGGCGTGGAAGACCGCGCGGGCCGTGGTCGCGAAGTCCCGCTCCGGCGCCGCGAACAGGCCCTCGCGGTGACCGTCCTCCAGGATGCGCGCGATCTGCTCCACGAGGTGCTCCTCGTGCCGGTCGACCACCGCGCTGTTCTCGCCGATCAGCACCTGGAAGGTGGCCATCAGCTCCGGATCGCCGCCCGCCTTCTTGCGCTTCAGGGCGAACAGGGCCGTGAGCCAGCCGGTCAGCCGCTCGTCCGCCGGGCCTTCGGCCTCGACGTACGGCCCGAGGGCCGTGATCGTCCGCTCCAGCCACCGCTCGGTGACCGCCTCGCGCAGCGCCGCCTTCGTGCGGAAGTGGCGGTAGACGCTGCCGTGGCTCACGCCGAGGACCCGCGCCACGTCGACGACGGTCGCCTTCCCCGGGCCGTAGCGCCGCAGCACCTCCTCGGTGGCTTCGAGGATGCGCTCTGCGGTCAGGGTCTCGGTGGCGGCCATGGAATGACAGTACCCGTCAGTGTTCGCTGTCCAGGTGGGCCATCTGCGCCTCCGGGTAGCGGGCGCCGGCCGCCGCGTCCGCCGGGACCGCCTCCTCGATCGCGGCCAGGTCGGCGGCGTCGAGCGTGACGTCCAGGGCGCCGAGCGCCTCCGCGAGGCGATCACGGCGGCGGGCGCCGACCAGCGGGACGATGTCGTCACCCTGGGCCAGGACCCAGGTGATCGCCGTCTGGGCGACCGTGGCGCCCTTGGCCTCCGCGATCGTGCGGAGCCGGTCCACCAGGTCCAGGTTGTGGTCGAGGTTCTCGCCCTGGAAGCGGGGGCTGAAGCCGCGGAAGTCGCCCGGGGCCAGCTCGCGGTCCCGGGTGAAGTGGCCGCTGATCAGGCCGCGGGAGAGGACTCCGTAGGCGGTGACGCCGATGCCCAGCTCGCGGGCGGTCGGCAGGATCTTGTCCTCGATGCCGCGGGAGATCAGCGAGTACTCGATCTGGAGGTCCGCGATCGGGGCGACGGCCGCCGCCCGGCGCAGGGTGTCCGCGCCGACCTCGGAGAGGCCGATGTGCCGGACGTGACCCTGCTCGACCAGCTCGGCGATGGCGCCGACGGTCTCCTCGATCGGCACGTCGGGGTCGACGCGGGCGATCCGGTAGATGTCGATGTGGTCCGTGCCGAGGCGCTGGAGCGAGTACGCCGCGAAGTTCTTCACGGCGGCCGGGCGGCCGTCGTAGCCGGTGAAGCCGCCCTCGACCGTGCGCAGGGCGCCGAACTTCACGCTCGTCAGCGCCCGCTCGCGGGCGGCGACCGGCGCCGTCCGCAGGGCCTCGTTGATCAGCAGTTCGTTGTGGCCCATCCCGTAGAAGTCGCCCGTGTCGAGCAGGGTGACCCCGGCGTCCAGGGCCGCGTGGATCGTCGCGATCGACTCGGCGCGGTCGGCCTCGCCGTACAGGGCGGACATGCCCATGCAGCCGAGGCCGAGCGCGGAGACGACGGGGCCGGTGGCGCCGAGGGGACGGGTGGGGACGGTGGTCTTCGGTGTGGTGGTCATGGAACAACCATGACATGTGCGATGACAGATTTCAATATCTGTCAGTCCATCTTCGATTGGGCGGGTCACTTCACCGTGCGGGGGAGGCGCAGGCTCAGCAGCAGCGCTGCCGCCACCACACCCAGCTGGACGAGCAGCGTCGTCCGCAACGCCGTCCCCATCTCCGCCGGCGAGGAGGCCAGCGAGAGGAAGAGCGAACCGAGCGTCGCCACGCCCAGCGTCAGCGCCGACTGCTGTGTCGTCACCATCACCCCGCTGCCCACGCCCGCCCGCTCCGACGGCACCTCGGAGAGCACCACCCGGAACAGCACCGGCAGCTGGAGCCCCTGGCCGAGACCCGCCACCGCCATGCCCGGCACCAGGTCCCAGACCGAGAGCCCCTGCCAGTCGTGCCCCACCGACCACGCGAGGGCGGCGACGCCGAGTCCCTGGAGCACGGCACCCACCGGCACGATCCGGGTGCCCCAGCGCCGGACCAGCCGCGGCCCCGCCAGCGAGGCCCCGAAGAACGCGAGCGCCATCGGCACGAGCGCCAGGCCCGAGGCCACCGCGCCCATCTCCAGACCCTGCTGGAGCGCCACCGCGATCACGAACATGAAGCCGGAGAAGCCCAGCGAGAGCGCGAGGACCACCGGGAGTCCGCGCCGCAGCGGGACCAGGGCGAGCAGGCTCGGCGGGACCAGCGGGACGGCGCCCCGGCGGTCCGCACGCCGCTCCACCCACCAGAAGGCCCCCGCCGCGAACGGGAACACCGCGAGCGACACCCAGGTCCACAGCGGCCAGCCCGCCGCCCGGCCCTCCGTCAGCGGCGCGAGCAGGGAGAGCAGCGCCAGCGCCAGGAGCAGCGTGCCCGGCACGTCCACCGGCGCCGGGCGGTCCGAGCGGGTCTCCGGCACGGTACGGAGGGCGAGGGCCAGGCCCGCCACCGCCACCGGCACGTTCACCAGGAACACCGCGCGCCAGCCGGAGCCCGCGATGTCGGCGGTCACGAGCACCCCGCCCAGGATCTGGCCGGCCGCCATCGAGAGACCGGCGGTCGCCCCGTACAGGCTGAGCGCCCTCGCCCGGCGCGGGCCCTCCGTCGAGGAGTGGATGGTCGCGAGGACCTGCGGCAGCATCAGCGCCGCCGCCGCGCCCTGCGCCACCCGCGCCGCGACGAGGGTCCAGGCGTCCGGGGCGAGCCCGCAGGCGAGCGAGGTGAGGCCGAAGGCGGCCATGCCGGCGAGGAAGAGCCGGCGGCGGCCGAAGAGGTCGCCGAGCCGTCCGCCGAGGACGAGCAGCACCGCGTACGACAGGCCGTACCCGGCGACCACCAGCTCCAGGAGCGCCGGTCCCGCCGCCAGGTCGTGGTCGATGGACGGCAGGGCGACGTTGACGATGAAGAAGTCGATGAGGGGGAGCGCGGCGCCGAGCAGCACGGTGAACAGGCCGAGGGTGCCGAGCGCCGGGGCCGGCGCCCGGCGGCCGGACGGGGCCGCGGTACGGACGGAAGGGGAGGTCGTAGTCACGTGACCGAGCCTCCGCCTCCGCTCAGCCTGGTACCAGAGTGTCTTTATCCTGGTACAGGCACTACCTGGAAACCGGCTGACCACCCCGGCACCCTGGAGGCATGACCGTCATGGCGATGAGAGCACCCGCGAGCGACACCGCGAGCGAGACCGACGTACGGCGCCATGAGCTGGCCGCCTTCCTCCGCAGCCGGCGCGAGCGCATCACCCCCGAGCAGGTCGGCCTGCCCCGGGGCCGGCGCCGCCGCACCCCCGGACTGCGCCGCGAGGAGGTCGCGCACCTCTCCGCCGTCGGCGTCACCTGGTACACCTGGCTCGAACAGGCCCGCGACATCCAGGTCTCCCCGCAGGTCCTGGACGCCCTCGCCGGGGCCCTGCTCCTCGACCCGACCGAGCGCAGCCACCTCTTCGCCCTCGCCGGGGCCGCCGACCCGCACCCCGAGGCGCCCTGCTCCGCCGTCACGCCCACCCTGCGCCGGCTGCTCGACCAGCTGGAGCCCGTGCCCGCCGCGGTCCAGAACAGCCGGTACGACTTCCTCGCCCACAACCGCACCTTCGGGAAGCTCTTCTGCGACCTGGACGCGCTGCCCCGCGAGGACCGCAACTCCCTCTGGCTGGCCTTCACGAACGAGGACTTCCGGGCCTCGGTCACCGACCTGCCCGAGGTCACGCGCATGCTGGCGGGGAAGCTCCGCGCCGCCATGGCCGAGCACCTGGCCGAGCCCGCCTGGAAGGAGCTCGTACGGCGTCTCGAAGAAGCCTCGCCCGAGTTCCGGGAGCTGTGGGCGCGGCACGAGGTGGTCGCCCCCGGCGGCCGCGTGAAGATCATCCGCAACGCGCGCGTGGGGCTGCTCAGCTTCGAGCACACCAACCTGTGGCTCGGCCCGAACGCCGGGACGCACCTCGTCACGTACGTCCCCGTGGACGACGCCACCCAGGCCGGCGTCGCCCGGCTCCTCGACCTGGTGGTCCGGGAGCAGGATCAGGCCGAGGGCGTCTTGGCCATCGCCTGAGGTCCGCCCTCCGGCGAGCCCTCCGTGCCGCCCGCCGCGGCCTCCTCCGGCGCCAGACACCGCGCCGTCCGCTCCGCCGTGCGCCGCGCCCACGGCCCGCTGGTCAGCGCGCCGACCGCCAGGACGGCCAGCCCGCAGCCCGTGATGATCCAGTAGCCGGGGCGGGCCGCCGCCACGAAGGCGTCCGCCTGCGGCGTCGCGCCGAGTCCCGCCGCCAGGACCGCGCCGATCACCGCGACGCCGAGGGTCTGCCCGACCTGGCGGCTCGTCGAGGCCACCGCCGCCGCCACACCGGCCTGCGCGCGGGGCATCCCGGAGACGGCGGTGTTCGTGATCGGGGCGTTCACCAGGCCGAAGCCGATGCCGAAGACCACGTACCCGGTGAGGAGCAGCGGATCGCTCGTCTCGGCCTCGAAGGCCGCGAAGAGCAGCGGTCCGGCCGCCATCGCCGTCCCCGCGAGCAGCAGCGAGAGGCGCGGCCCGCGTGTCGCCGTGAGCCGCCCCGACAGCGGGGCGAAGACGAAGGTCATGCCGGCCATGGGCAGCATCCAGAACCCGGCGGCCAGCGGGGAGAGGCCGCGCACGTCCTGGAGGTACAGGGTGTTCAGGAAGAGGAAGCCGCCGAGCGAGGCGAAGGCGCAGACCGCGATGACGGTGGCCCCGCTGAACGGCGCGCTGCGGAAGAACCGCAGGTCGATGAGGGGCTCGCGGCGGCGGGGCTCGTAGAACAGCAGCCCGGCGAGCGCGACGGCCGCGATCCCGGCGAAGAGCGGGTCGGTCTCGATGATTGCGTACGTGAGGCAGCCGAGGAGCACCGTCACCAGGACCTGCCCGACCGGGTCGGGGCGCCGGGGGCGGGGCGCGCGGGACTCGGGGACGTACCGCAGGGTGAGGAGGAGGGCGACGAGGGCGACCGGCAGGTTCACCCAGAAGATCGCCCGCCAGTCGACCGACTGGACGAGCACACCGCCCACGATCGGCCCGGCGGCCATGGAGACGCCGACGACCCCGCCCCAGACGCCGATGGCACGCGCGCGTGCGGCCGGTTCCGTGAAGGTGTTGGTGATGATCGACATGGCGACCGGGTTCAGCATGGAGCCGCCCACGGCCTGGACCGCCCGGAAGGCGATCAGGGCCTCCAGGTTCGGCGCGAGGGAGCAGAGCAGCGAGCCGAGGGCGAAGACGGCCAGGCCGGTGACGAAGACCTTGCGGCGGCCGATCCGGTCGGCGGTGGAGCCGGCGAGCATCAGCAGGGAGGCGAGGACCAGCGTGTAGGCGTCGATGACCCACTGCATGCCGGCGACGGAGGCGCCCAGGTCGCGGCGCATGGCGGGCAGGGCGACGTTGAGCGCGGTGTTGTCCAGGCTGACGATCAGCAGGCTCATGCAGCAGATCGCGAGGACGACGAGGCGGCGACCGCGTGTGAGCTCGGGCATGTGCGGATCGTATGGCTGTCTAAGAAACCCCGCAGTGCGGGACAATGGCCGAATGACCGCGTTCACCCCTCTCGCCATCGGGCCGCACATCGTGCAGCCGCCGGTGGTGCTCGCCCCCATGGCCGGCATCACCAACGCCCCCTTCCGTACCCTCTGCCGTGAGTTCAGCGGTGGCAAGGGGCTGTTCGTGAGCGAGATGATCACGACGCGCGCCCTGGTCGAGCGCAACGAGAAGACGATGCAGCTCATCCGCTTCGACGAGACGGAGAAGCCGCGCTCGATCCAGCTGTACGGCGTGGATCCGGTGACGGTCGGCAAGGCCGTGCGGATGATCGTCGACGAGGACCTCGCCGACCACATCGACCTGAACTTCGGCTGCCCGGTGCCCAAGGTGACCCGGAAGGGCGGCGGCTCGGCCCTGCCCTACAAGCGGCCGCTGCTGCGGGCGATCCTGAACGAGGCCGTGTCCAACGCGGGCGACCTGCCGGTCACGATGAAGATGCGCAAGGGCATCGACGACGACCACATCACGTACCTGGACGCGGGCCGGATCGCGGTCGAGGAGGGCGTCACGGCGATCGCCCTGCACGGCCGGACGGCGGCCCAGCACTACGGCGGCACGGCCGACTGGGACGCGATCGCGCGGCTCAAGGAGCACGTGCCGGAGATCCCGGTGCTCGGCAACGGCGACATCTGGTCGGCGGACGACGCGCTGCGGATGATGCGGGAGACGGGCTGCGACGGCGTCGTCGTGGGCCGCGGCTGCCTGGGCCGCCCGTGGCTCTTCGGGGACCTCGTGGCGGGCTTCGAGGGCACGGGGGAGTACGCCCAGCCGGGTCTGCGGGAGGTCGCGGACGCGATGGTGCGGCACGCGCGGCTGCTCGGCGAGTGGCTCGGCGACGAGGCACGCGGTGTCATCGACTTCCGCAAGCACGTGGCCTGGTACCTGAAGGGCTTCGCGGTCGGCTCCGAGATGCGCAAGAAGCTCGCGATCACCTCTTCTCTGGACGAGCTGCGCGCTCAGTTGAGCGAGCTCGACCTGGACCAGCCGTGGCCGGTGGGTGCGGACGGTCCTCGGGGCCGTACGTCCGGAAACAACCGGGTTGTCCTGCCGGACGGCTGGTTGAAGGACCCCTACGACTGCGCCGGAGTGAGCGAGGAGGCCGAGCTGGACACGTCCGGAGGATGAGATTCCGCCCCTTCCGGAGGAGTGATCCTCGCCACCCCTGAGGGGGGTGGTGCTCAGATGAGCAGGTTACGCGTGGATGCAAGGACTGAAGGGGTGGCACTGAGTGCCACCCCTTTTGTGTTCAAGAATTGAACGCAAGTGAGGTGTTAATGCGCTCAGATGAGCGTCTAGTCCCTGATTTTGGTCAACTGGTCTTCGGGGTCTGAAACCGGAATGTTCGCCTCGGTAACTTTCGAAGTGCTGGCGGATGGGTGGTTAAGACCGAGTGACCGGCAGGCGTACCTCCCCAGAAGCCTTCGATCTGGGTATGTTCCTCGCCGTCAGGGCAGCCAACCGAGTCATCGAGGAGTCGGGACCCGTGTCGGAAAACAATGATCAGAAGTTCGTCTACGACTTCACCGAGGGCAACAGGGACCTGAAGGACCTGCTCGGTGGCAAGGGCGCCAACCTCGCCGAGATGACCAACCTCGGCCTTCCGGTGCCTCCGGGCTTCACGATCACCACCGAGGCGTGCAAGGTCTACCTCGAGAGCGGCTCGGAGCCGGTCGAGCTCCGCGACGAGGTCACCGCGCACCTCGACGCCCTCGAGCAGCAGATGGGCAAGAAGCTCGGCCAGGCCGACAACCCGCTTCTCGTCTCCGTCCGCTCGGGCGCCAAGTTCTCCATGCCGGGCATGATGGACACCGTCCTCAACATCGGCCTCTCCGACGAGTCGGTGGCCGGCCTCGCCCGCCAGGCCGACAACGAGCGCTTCGCGTGGGACTCGTACCGCCGCCTGATCCAGATGTTCGGCAAGACCGTCCTCGGCGTCGACGGCGAGCTCTTCGAGGAGGCCCTCGACGAGGCCAAGGCCGCGAAGAAGGTCGCCAGCGACACCGACCTGGACGCCGCCGACCTCAAGAAGGTCGTCAAGCACTTCAAGAAGATCGTGAAGGCCCAGACCGGCCGCGACTTCCCGCAGGACCCGCGCGAGCAGATGGACCTCGCCATCGAGGCCGTCTTCAACTCCTGGAACACGGACCGCGCCAAGCTGTACCGCCGCCAGGAGCGCATCCCGGGCGACCTCGGCACCGCCGTCAACGTCTGCTCGATGGTCTTCGGCAACCTCGGCCCCGACTCCGGCACCGGCGTCGCCTTCACCCGCGACCCCGCCTCCGGCCACCAGGGCGTCTACGGCGACTACCTGCAGAACGCGCAGGGCGAGGACGTCGTCGCCGGCATCCGCAACACCGTGCCGCTGGCCGACCTCGAGTCGATCGACAAGAAGTCGTACGACCAGCTCATGCACATCATGGAGACCCTTGAGACCCACTACAAGGACCTCTGCGACATCGAGTTCACCATCGAGCGCGGCCAGCTCTGGATGCTCCAGACCCGCGTCGGCAAGCGCACCGCCGGTGCCGCCTTCCGCATCGCCACGCAGCTCGTGGACCAGGGCCTGATCGACGAGGCCGAGGCGCTCCAGCGCGTCACCGGCGCCCAGCTCGCCCAGCTGATGTTCCCCAAGTTCGACGAGAACGCCAAGGTCGAGCAGATCGGCCGCGGCATCGCCGCCTCCCCGGGCGCCGCCGTCGGCAAGGCCGTCTTCGACTCGTACACGGCCGTCAAGTGGTCCCGCTCCGGCGAGAAGGTCATCCTGATCCGCCGCGAGACCAACCCGGACGACCTGGACGGCATGATCGCCGCCGAGGGCATCCTCACCTCCCGCGGCGGCAAGACCTCGCACGCCGCCGTCGTCGCCCGCGGCATGGGCAAGACCTGTGTCTGCGGCGCCGAGGAGCTGGAGGTCGACACCAAGCGCCGCCGGATGACCACGGCCGACGGCCAGGTCGTCGAGGAGGGCGACGTCGTCTCCATCGACGGCTCCACCGGCAAGGTCTACCTCGGTGAGGTACCCGTCGTACCGTCCCCGGTCGTCGAGTACTTCGAGGGCCGCATGCACGCCGGCGCCGACGACGCCGACGAGCTGGTCCAGGCCGTCCACCGGATCATGGCCTACGCCGACCGCGTCCGCCGCCTCCGCGTCCGCGCCAACGCCGACAACGCCGAGGACGCCTCCCGCGCCCGCCGCTTCGGCGCCCAGGGCATCGGCCTGTGCCGCACCGAGCACATGTTCCTCGGCGAGCGCCGCCAGTACGTCGAGCGCCTCATCCTGGCCGACACGGACGCCGAGCGCGAGGAGTC
Source organism: Streptomyces sp. NRRL B-24572 (assembly GCF_002156145.1). NCBI lineage: Bacteria > Bacillati > Actinomycetota > Actinomycetes > Kitasatosporales > Streptomycetaceae > Streptomyces > Streptomyces sp. NRRL B-24572. The sequence continues at coordinate 22,160 of NZ_MWIG01000282.1, forward strand.
CCTGAAGGCGCTGCTCCCGCTGCAGAAGCAGGACTTCATCGAGCTCTTCGAGGCCATGGACGGGCTGCCCGTCACGGTCCGCCTGCTCGACCCGCCGCTGCACGAGTTCCTGCCCGACATCACCGAACTGTCGGTGCGCGTCGCCCTCGCCGAGTCCCGCAAGGAGCCGCACGAGAACGACCTGCGCCTGCTCCAGGCCGTGCACCGGCTGCACGAGCAGAACCCGATGCTGGGTCTGCGCGGCGTCCGTCTCGGCCTGGTCATCCCCGGCCTGTTCACCATGCAGGTCCGGGCGATCGCCGAGGCCGCGGCCCACCGCATCGACGCCAAGGGCGACCCGCGCGCCGAGATCATGATCCCGCTCGTCGGCACCGTCCAGGAGCTGGAGATCGTCCGCGAGGAGGCCGAGCAGGTCATCGCCGAGGTCCAGGCGCAGACCGGCGTCGAGCTGAAGCTCGCGCTCGGCACCATGATCGAGCTGCCGCGCGCCGCCGTGACCGCCGGTCAGATCGCCGAGGCCGCGGAGTTCTTCTCCTTCGGCACCAACGACCTGACCCAGACGGTCTGGGGCTTCTCCCGCGACGACGTGGAGGCCTCGTTCTTCACCGCGTACCTGGAGAAGGGCATCTTCGGCGTCAGCCCCTTCGAGACCATCGACAAGGACGGCGTCGGCGCGCTCGTGCGCAGCGCCGTCCAGGCCGGCCGGGCCACCCGCCCCGACATCAAGCTCGGCGTCTGCGGCGAGCACGGCGGCGACCCGGAGTCGGTGCACTTCTTCCACGAGGTCGGCCTCGACTACGTCTCCTGCTCGCCCTTCCGGATCCCGGTGGCGCGCCTGGAGGCGGGCCGCGCGGCGTCCGGTGCGAAGGGCAGCGACAGCCGCTGAGCCCTGCTGAACCCCGGTTCAGCAGCGGGCGCAGAGCCACCGGGGCCGCCGTCGGTCACCTCTTGACCCTCACCGACGGGCGGCGGCCCCGGATTCACAAAGATGACGGGACGGACACCTTTTGTGCGGAGGTGTCCGTCCCGTTGTTTGTTCGTTTGTTTGTCGAGCTGATGTGAGTCAATGTTCAATTGCGGCCGATTGAATTATTGGACATTGAACGGCTTCCATTCCTCAGCGCAAAGAACGGGGCGGGCGCGACCCCCGGATCCCCACCCGGGGGCCGCACCCTTTACCGATGTCGGGCAGGTGAGCCGCAACCTCGCCGACCGCCGCCGGACGGGCAAAGCCCCCCACGGTCTTCACCACGTCACCTCGGTCCTGAAGGTTTCCTGCCCGACCCGTACAGCTTTTCGGTTCCGCCCCGATTGCCGCGATGCCTTTCAACTGTGGCTGAAACACCCTGGTAACGTGCAGTGATGCTGTGCATACTCGTCGTCGGGGGTGGTTGCGAGTGCACAGGTGGGGACCAGCATGCTGCGGATTCATTTCACCGGGAACGATTTGGCGGGGGTGCGGACGGCCGCCCGGCCGGACGTTCTGTGGGAAACGATTCTGAGCTTTCACCGTTTAAGGGACCGGCGCGGCCCCGTCGTCTACGGAGAATGGCGCGCGGGCGCCCGGATGCGGCTCGGCGGTGAGACCCGCCTCCTCGCCGCCCTCGTCCCCAGCCGCGGCTATTTTCCCGACTTCCTGACGCCCGCCGAGGGCGTCCACGGCCTCGACGAGGGCCTCCAGGCCATCCGCGCCACCGAACCCGGCCGACTGCGCGACGAGCTCTCGCTGCTCGCCGCCGACCGCTCCGGCGGCCGGACCGTGCCGCACTCGCTGCGTGCCCTCGCCGACGGCGGCGCGGAGCCCTTCGACCGGCTCGTGGGGGCCCTGCGCAGCTACCACCGGGCCGCCATCGAACCGTACTGGCCGCACATCCGGGCCCGCGTCGAGGCCGACCGGGCCCGCCGCGGCCGGGCCCTCCTGGACGGCGGCGCCGAGGAACTGCTCGCCTCGCTGCCGCCGATGCTGCGCTGGCGCGCACCCGTCCTGGAGGCGGACTACCCGGTCGACCGGGACGTCCACCTCGACGGCCGTGGACTGCTGCTCCAGCCCTCGTTCTTCTGCCGGGGGACCCCGGTGGTGCTGCGCGACCCCGCGCTGCCGCCGGTCCTCGTCTACCCCGTCACGCACGGCGAGGCGCCGACCGTCCGCGCGCCGGGAGGCTCCTCGCTCGCCAAGCTGGTCGGCCAGACCCGCTCGGCCGTCCTGCACGCCATCGGGGACGGCGGCACGACCAGCGAACTGGCCCGCAGGGCCGGGGTGTCACTGGCCTCGGCCAGCCAGCACGCGGGCGTGCTGCGCGAGGCCGGACTCATCGCGACCCTCCGCCACGGCAACGCCGTCCTGCACACCCTGACGCCGCTGGGCGCCGCCCTGCTCGGCGGCGCACAACGGCAGATGGACCTGCGGTGCTACACGGGTAGATATGCGGGGAACGGCGGGTCGGTCGGCTCGTAGTCACGCGCGGACCGGGCCGGACCGGGCCGGACCGGTCCGCGCTGGGCCGGGCTGGGGCCGGGCCGGACCGGGCGGGCTCGCTGTCGGTGCGGGGCGCTGGGTTCCCGGCATGTCGATTCACGCACGCCTGCTCGGTTCCGTACGGCTGCCCGGTGGGCGCGACCCCGTCGACGGCCTCGTCCGCCCCCTCGGGGACGGCAGCCGGCTCACGTACGACGAGAAGAACGAGACGCTCAGCCGGTGGACGGTCCGATGACGGGCACACTGGGGACATGCGTGCCACCCGGGACATCAGTGACCGTCACGACCTCGACGTGCTGCTGCGGCGCTTCTACGGCGCAGCCTTCGCCGACCCGCTGATCGGGCCCTTCTTCACCGAGATCGCCGGGACCGACCTGGAGGCCCACCTGCCGCGCATCGCCGACTTCTGGGAGCGCGCCCTCTTCCGTACCGCCGACTACGGGCGGGACGCCTTCGCCCCGCACGCCGCCCTCCATGCCGCCCGGCCGCTCACCGCCGCCCACTTCGGCCGCTGGGTGCAGCTCTGGCGCGCGAGCGTGGACGGGCTCCACCGGGGGCCGCGGGCCGAGCGGGCCAAGGAGCAGGGCGAGCGGGTCGCGCTCGCCCTGCTGCGCCGGCTCGCCGGGCCCGCGGCGGCCACCGAGGGCACGGGCGGCGGGTTCGTCCCGCTGGCGGCGATCCGACTGCGCTCGGTCGCCTGAGCGAAAAGAATCCTCGGGAGAGCGATGAGTTCCGAGGGGCGGGCCCGTCTTACCTCTCGACAGCACCGAACGAGAGAGACGAGAGCGCCATGGCCCCGCAGATGATCTTCGTGAATCTGCCCGTGAAGGATGTCGACGCCAGCAAGGCCTTCTTCGAGAAGCTCGGCTACTCCTCGAACCCGCAGTTCAGCGACGAGACCACCGCCTGTGTCGTCATCAGCGACACGATCTTCGCGATGCTCCTCGAAGAGCCCAAGTTCAAGTCCTTCATGGCCCCCGGCAAGGAGGTCTCCGACGCGACCAAGACCACGGAGGTCCTGGTGACGCTGAGCGCCGAGAGCCGGGAGGAGTGCGACCGGCTCGCCGACGCCGCCCTCGCCGCCGGCGGCGGTCCGGCGAAGGAGCCGCTGGAGATGGGCTTCATGTACGGCCGCTCCTTCACCGACCTGGACGGCCACCACTGGGAGGTCTTCTGGATGGACCCGGCGGCCGTCGAGGGCGGTCAGGGCTGAGCCCCGTCCTGCGGGATCAGGCCGAGACTCCGCCGTCGATCACGAGGTCCGTACCGACGGCGGAGCCCGCGTCGTCCGACGCGAGGTACAGCACCGCCGCCGCCACCTCCGCCGCCGACGAGATGCGGCCGAGGGGCGACTGCTCCTTCATCCGGACCTCCCGCTCGGCCTCCGTCTCGCCGGGCCGCAGCGACATCGTGGACTCCGCCGCGCCGGGGCTGACCGCGTTGATCCGGATCCCGTCGCCGATGTGGTCCAGGGCCGCCGCCCGGGTCATCGCCGAGACCGCCGCCTTGGAGACCTGGTAGCCGAAGACCCCGGGGATCCGGACGTGCGGGCCCAGGTTGGACGCGATGTTCACGATGGCCCCGCCGCCGTTCGCCCGCATGTGCGCGACCTCTGCCTGGAGCGCGTGCAGGACGCCCGTGACGTTGATGTCGAGCAGCGTCCGCCAGTCGTCGAGGGGGAGGTCGGCGGCGCTGTGGCCGCCGCCCCGGAAGACCCCCGCGTTGTTCACGGCGACGTCCAGGCCGCCGAACAGCTCGACCGTGCGCCGGACCAGCTCCCGGGTGGACCCGGCGCTCGCCACGTCGGCGGTCACCGCGGCGGCCGTGCCCCCGGCGGCCTCGATCAGGGCGACCGTCCCGTCGAGGGACTCCGCCGTACGGCCGGCGACGACGACCTTCGCGCCCTCGGCGGCGAAGGCGAGCGCGACGGCCCGGCCGAGACCGGAACCGGCGCCGGTGACGAGGACGGTGCGGTCGGTGAAACGTGCGGACATGGGAGCTCCTTATCGGGTGCGGGAGAGGACGGTGGACAGGACGGCCGCGACCGCCGGTGACACCGCGTCCCCGCCGAGGGGGAGCGGCACGGCGAGCGAGGCGAGCGTGAAGACGAGCGTCATCTGCACGGCCCCGAGGAGGAGGAAGCCGTGCCGGGAGTCCACGGCCCGGGGTCGTCGTGACCGTGCCGTCGTCTTCGTGCCATCCCTGCCCCCTGAACTTGACCGTACGTTCCAGAATGAGACCCGAAGAAAGGGCGCCCCCGTGGGCGCCCATTCCTCAGTCCAGCAGCCCCAGCGCCTGCTCCGCCGCGTCCGTCACCCGGCCCGGGTCGCTCGACACCTTGCCGACCACCCGGATCCCCTGGAGCAGGACGAGGAGCATCCGGGCGAGCGCCCGCGGGTCCCGGTCGGCCGGGAGCTCGCCCCCGGCGCGGGCCCGGGCGAGCGCCCCGTGCAGGAGCGTCTCGACCTGCTCCCAGCTCAGCTCGACCCGGCGGGCGACCACCGTGTCGTGCGGGCCGAGCTCCGCCGCCGAGTTGGTGACGAAGCAGCCGTTCAGGCGCTCCCCGTCCGCCGCCGCCTCGGTGGCGAAGCGGCGGACGAGCGCCCGCACGGCCGGCAGCGCCGGGCCCGGCGCGGACAGCTCCTCGACGATCCGCGGGTCGCGGGTCTCCAGGTAGCGGTCCATCGCCTTCAGGTACAGCTCGTGCTTGTTGCCGAAGGTCGCGTAGATGCTGGCGCGGCCGATGCCGAGGTGCTCCACGAGGTCCGACATCGTCGTCGCCTCGTAGCCGCGCGCCCAGAACAGTTCGAGCGCTGCCTGGAGCGCGGCCTCCGGATCGAACTCCTTGGTCCTGGCCACGAGATGACCGTACGGCTGTCTGGAACGATCGGTCAAGTTACTTCGTGCGTACCGGATAGACCGCCACCGCGACCTCGTCGTCGTCCAGGCACCGGCCCGTCTCCAGGTCGAAGCGCTGCTTCAGGAGCGGCGAGGCCACGAACGGCCGCCCGCCCGCCGAGCCGACGAGCCCCCGGGACAGCACCTGCGCCCCCGTGAACGGATCGCGGTTGTCGATCGCGTACGTCCGGCCCGAGCGGTCCCGGAAGAGCGCCGCCTGCCGGCCGTCCGGAAGGAGCGCCGCCACGCCGCGGCCGGGGGTCAGCCGGGTCTCCTCGCAGACGGCCATCCAGGAGTCGGGGGAGAGGGCGAGTTCGAGAGTCGCCGCCGGTTCGAGAGTCGTCGTCATCGGGAGGTGGCCCCTTCCAGGTTTCCGATCGTGAGAATCGTGAGGTCCGGCTTGATCTGGTCGCGCTCCGGCACGAACCGGACCGACGGGTCCGGCGCCCCGGGCGCGTTCACGAAGGACACGAAGCGCCGCAGCCGCTCCGGGTCGTCCAGGGTCTCGGCCCACTCGTCGCGGTAGCCGGCGACGTGCGCGGCCATCAGCGCCTCCAGCTCGTCGCAGAGCCCGAGCGAGTCGTGCACCACCACGTCCTTGAGGTGGTCGAGCCCGCCCTCCAGACGCTCCAGCCAGGTCGACGTCCGCTCAAGACGGTCCGCCGTCCGGATGTAGAACATCAGGAACCGGTCGATGAGCCGTACCAGTTCGGCGTCCGAGAGGTCCTGGGCGAGGAGGTCCGCGTGGCGCGGGGTCGCGCCGCCGTTCCCGCCGACGTACAGGTTCCAGCCGTTCGCCGTCGCGATGATCCCGAAGTCCTTCGACTGCGCCTCGGCGCACTCGCGGGCGCAGCCCGAGACCGCCGACTTCAGCTTGTGCGGGGCGCGCAGGCCCCGGTAGCGCAGCTCAAGACGGATCGCCATCTTCACCGAGTCCTGGACGCCGTAGCGGCACCAGGTCTGCCCGACGCAGGACTTCACCGTGCGCAGCGCCTTGCCGTACGCGTGCCCCGACTCGAAGCCCGCGTCGACCAACCTGGTCCAGATCGAGGGAAGTTGGTCCACCCGGGCGCCGAAGAGGTCGATCCGCTGACCGCCGGTGATCTTCGTGTAGAGCCCGAAGTCTCGGGCCACCTCGCCGATCACGATCAGCTTGTCCGGGGTGATCTCGCCGCCGGGGATGCGCGGCACCACCGAATAGGAGCCGTTGCGCTGCATGTTGGCGAGGAAGTGGTCGTTGGTGTCCTGGAGGGAGGCCTGCTCACCGTCCAGGATGTAGCCGTTGTTGAGGCTCGCGAGGATGGATCCGACGGTCGGCTTGCAGACCTCGCAGCCCTCACCGCCCCGCGCCTCCTCGCGCCCGTGCGAGTCGAGCAGCGCCGCGAAGGAGGTCAGGCGCAGGGTGCGGGCGATCTCGTACAGCTCGCTCCGGGTGTACGAGAAGCAGCCGCACAGCCCCTTGTCCGTGGCGGCCGGCAGCAGCTTCTCGATCACCTTCACGCAACTGCCGCAGCCCGTACCGGCCTTGGTACACCGCTTCACCTCGGGCAGGCTCGTGCACTGGCCGATCGCGTGCTTCGTCACGTTGTGGCAGGAGCAGATGACGGCGTCGTCCGGCAGCGCGGACGGGCCGAGCGAGACCGGGGCGCCCGCGCCCGCCGGGAGCACCAGCTGCTCGGGGGAGACCGGCGGGACCGTGCCGGTGAGCGGGCGGAGCAGGCCGTACTGCTCGGCGTCACCGACCAGGACGCCGCCGAGCAGCACCCCGTCACCGGAGATCACCAGCTTCTTGTAGACGCCCGAGCGGGAGTCGGAGTACACGACGTCGAGGCAGCCCTCGGCCGTGCCGTGCGCGTCGCCGAAGGAGGCCACGTCCACACCGAGCAGCTTCAGCTTCGTCGACATGTCGGCGCCGGTGAAACCGTCGACCGTTTCGTCGGCGATCGTCGCCGCCGCCGTCTGCGCCATCTCGTAGCCCGGCGCCACCAGGCCGTACACCCGGCCGTCCGAGGCCAGCGCGCACTCGCCGATCGCGAAGACCGTGGGGTCGGAGGTCCGGCAGAACTCGTCCACGGCGATGCCGCCGCGTTCGCCGACGGTGAGGCCGCAGTCGCGGGCCAGCTGGTCCCGGGGGCGCACACCCGCCGAGAACACGACCATGTCCGCGGCCAGTTCGGAACCGTCCGACAGCTTCATGCCCGTCACGGCGCCGTCGTCCCCGGTCACGACCTCCTGCGTGCCCGTGCCCGTGTGGACGGTCAGACCCATCCCCTCGATCGTCCGCAGCAGGGCCGCACCGCCGCCCTCGTCGACCTGCACCGGCATCAGGCGCGGCGCGAACTCCACGACGTGCGTGTCGAGCCCGAGGCCCTTGAGCGCGCCCGCCGCCTCCAGGCCGAGCAGACCGCCGCCGACGACCGCGCCGGTCGTCGCCGTCCTCGCGTACTCCTCGATCGCGAGGAGGTCCTCGATCGTGCGGTAGACGAAACAGCCCTCGGCGTCCTTGCCGGGGACGGGCGGCACGAAGGGGTACGAGCCGGTGGCGAGGACGAGGGTGTCGTACGCGAAGACCCGGCCGGAGCGGGCGGTGACCGTCCGGGCCTCCCGGTCGACGGCCTCGGCCGGGTCGTTCACGTACAGCTCGATGCCGTGCTTTTCGAGGAACCCGTCCTCGACCATCGACAGGTCGTCCGGGGTCTTCCCGGAGAAGTACGAGGTCAGCTGGACGCGGTCGTAGGCCGGGCGCGGCTCCTCGCAGAGCACCACGATCCTGGCCCGCTCGGTGACGCCACGGTCGGCGAGCGCCTCGAGGAACCGCTGGCCGACCATTCCGTGGCCGACCAGGACGATGGTGGGGGTGGTCATGAGGAGCCTCCGTCGTGGGTGAGCAGGTGGAGCAGGGGGGCCTCGTCGGGCAGGGCCTCGTCGCCCTCCCAGGCCCTTGCGAGCGCGCCGACCGCGGCGAGGTCGCCGAGGAGGACGCCCCCGACGAGCCGGTCCCCGCGGACGACGACCTTCCGGTAGGCGGCGCGCGTGGCGTCGGCGAGCTGGACGACGTCGTCGCCCGGCCGGGCGGTGACCTCACCGAAGGCGGCGAGATCGAGGGGCCGCGCCCCGCCGAGCGTGAGCCGGGTGAGGGCGCGGGTGCCGGTGTACCTAGCCGACGCTTCCGCCGCCCCCGTTGTGGGCAATCGTTCCGCCGGGGCGGAACGGGTGGGCACGGCGGACGGCGCCCTTGCCGGCGCCAGAGGCTCCCGGGCCTCGGCCCGCACCGGATGCGCGGCGTCCTCGTGGTGCGGGTCGGTGCAGGGGGCGGGGGCGCCGCCGAGGGCGCCGTCCCGTGTGCGCGCGGGCGCGGGGGCGCCGCCGAGGGCGCCGTCCCGTGTGCCCGGGCGGGGGTCGGCGGAGGCGTCGGCCCGGGGTGGCGTGGACGTCTCCGCCAGCAGTACCGCCGCCAGGACGTCCGCCTGTTCCAGCGCCGGGCCCGCCAGGCCGTACACGCGCCCCCCGTGCTCCGCGCAGTCGCCGATCGCGTGGATGCGCGGGTCCGAGGTGCGGAGCTCGTCGTCGACCACGATGCCCGTCGCGACGGACAGGCCCGCCTCCCTCGCCAGGGCCACCCGGGGGCGGACCCCGCACGCCAGGACCACGACCTGGGCGTCGAGGACGTAACCGTCGGCGAGTTCGACCGCCGTGACCGCCCCGTCCCGCTGCCGCAGCCCGCTCACCCGGCACTCGGTGTGCACCTCGACGCCGAGGGACTCGACGTGCGAGCGCAGCAGGGCGGAGGCCTGGGCGTCGAGTTGGCGTTCCATGAGGCGTTCGCCCTGCTGCGCCAGGACCACCTCCGCGCCGAGCGCCGCGAGGGCCCGCGCGGCCGAGACGCCGAGGAGCCCGCCGCCGATGACGACGGCCCGCACCCCGGGGCGTACGAG
>NZ_MWIG01000283.1:0-7156 GCF_002156145.1 Streptomyces sp. NRRL B-24572
CCGGCGTGCACGCCGGGCCGCCGCGTGCACCGCGTCGACCGCGATCCGGGCCTGGTCGAGCAGCACCTGGCCGGCGTCGGTCAGCCTCACCTGCCGGGTGGTGCGCTCAAGCAGGCGTACCCCGAGCCGGGACTCCGTCTGAGCGATCGCCTTCGACAGCGGGGGTTGCGCCATCCCCAGGCGTTGTGCGGCCCGGCTGAAGTTCAGTTCCTCGGCGACCGCGATGAAGTACCTCAGCTCCCGCACCTCTAGCTCACTCATATCTGTGGACTATAGATCCAGAGCCTTCTGGTCTTTCCCTGCCGCCCATGGGTCAGGGGAGGCTGGGTGCCATGACGACTTCACAGAAGACTGCTCTGATCACCGGCGCGAACAAGGGAATCGGCAAGGAGACGGCGCGCAGGCTCGCAGCCCTCGGCATCACCGTGCTGATCGGCGCCCGCAACGCCGAGCGTGGCGAGGCGGCGGCCGAGGAGCTTCGCGCCGACGGCGCCGACGTACGGTTCGTACCGCTGGACGTCACCGACGAGACCTCGGTCCAGGCCGCCGCCAAGCACATCGACGCCACGTTCGGCCGCCTCGACATCCTCGTCAACAACGCCGCGATCGCCGCCGGGCAGCAAAAGCCGAGTGAAATCCCCGCCGCCACCGTCCGGCAGGTCTACGAGACCAACGTGTTCGGCGTCATCGCGGTGACCCACGCCATGCTCCCCCTGCTCCGCCGCTCCGCCGCCGCACGCATCGTCAACATGTCCAGCGAACTCGGCTCCCTCACCCACATGGCCGACCCGGAGAGCCCGTGGTCCTCCTACTCCGCGCTGCTCCTGCCTTACTGCACCTCGAAGAGCGCGCTGAACGCGATCACCGTGCTCTACGCCGACGAACTGCGTGCCGAAGGGATCCTGGTCAACGCGGTGAGTCCCGGCTACTGCGCGACCGACCTCAACCGCCACACCGGGATACGCACGGCGGAGGAGGGCGCGGCCGTCGCGGTTGACCTGGCGACGGCGGGCGAGGACGGCCCGACGGGCGCCCTTCTGGCCGAGGACGGGCCGATTCCCTGGTGAGACCGTGCCGTGCCGTCACCGCCCGAAGCCCGGCGGGGGTGTTTTCAACCCCCGCCGCGCCCCTCCGACGCCCGGTCATTCCGGGCGGTTGAAGCGGTGTGCGGCCCACAGCAGGGCGAGGGTGCCGCTGGTCAGGAGGAGGGCGGCTTCCAGGGGGAGGGGCGGTGGTTGGCCGGCCCATTCGATGCCGGCGGCGGCCGCCCGGTCCGGGACCCGGAGGGCGATCGTGCGGCGGAGGAGGTCGACCGCGTACGCGAGGGGGTTGGCGTCGGACAACGCGCGGATCCAGCCGGGCAGAGCCGTGAGGGGGAAGAAGCCGCCCGAGAGGAACAGCAGTGGCATCATCACCAGGCCGAGCAGCGTGTGGAACGTCTCGGCCCTGCGCAGACCCACGGCCAGCGCAAGCGCCAGGGCGGTGATGGTGAAGGACGCCAGGACCATGCCGGCGAGAAGCAGCACCAGGAGGAGCGGGTCGTACGGCAGGCCCGCCACACCCGCCAGGCCGAGCAGGACGGCACCCTGCACGGTGGCGGTCAGGGTGCCACCGGCGCAGCTTCCCAGGAGCAGGGTGGACCGGTGCACCGGCGCCATCAGGAGCTCCCGCAGATAGCCGCTCTCCCGGTCGGTGATCAGCCGGATCCCGACCATGATGGCGGGCGTCTGCACCGTCATCATCAGCATGCCGGGGAAGAGGTAGGTCTGGTAGCCGACGCCGAGGGAGGACTGGGGGATGAGGGCGGCCAGCCCGCCGCCGAGGATGAAGAGGTAGAGCACGGGGTGGAGCAGCATCAGCGCCGTGTGGGTGCGCCGGCCCGCCAGGCGCAGCAGATCGCGGTGGACCAGGGCGTGGACCGCGCGCAGTTCGTGCCGCAGGCGGCCGGCCCCGTCGCCGTGGGGCGTGGCCGAGTACTTCCCGGCGAGGGCGGTCATCGGGTGCCGCCCACGGAGTCGAGGGGTGTCCGGCCGGGTTGTGTGGCGTCCAGGCTGCGGCCGGCGTGGTGGAAGAAGACGTCGTCGAGCGTCGGCGGGGTCGCGGACGCGGCGTGCACCGCGATGCCGTGCGCCTCCAGGGCCGCGCACAGGCGCGGGATCCAGGAGCTGCCGCCCGGAACCCGCAGACAGACGCCGCCCGCGTCGACGGTGACGGCACGGTCGGGCGGCGCGATCCGGCGTACGACCTGCTGCGCCGCCGCGTCGTCGCCGGTGTGCAGGACGACCCGGTCGTCTCCGATCGCGGCCTTCAACGCCGAAGGCGTGCCCTGCGCCACCAGCAGGCCGCGGTCGATGATGGCGATGCGATCGCAGTTCTCCGCCTCCTCCAGGTAGTGGGTGGTGACGAAGAGGGTGCTGCCGTGCCGTTCGCGCAGCGCACGCAGGTGCTCCCAGACCTGGGCCCGGGCATGCGGGTCGAGTCCGGTGGTCGGTTCGTCCAGGAACAGCACGCCGGGCGCGTGCAGCAGCTGGCGGGCGATCTCCAGGCGGCGCCGCATGCCGCCGGACAGGGTGCGTACGGGGGAGCGGCGCCGGTCGGTGAGCCCGGCCGTCTCGAGCACTTCGGCGGTGCGCCGACGGGCGTGGGAGCGGGGCAGGCCGTAGAGGCGGGCGTGGATGTGGAGGTTCTGTTCGGCCGTCAGGTCCGGGTCCACGGCGCTGTGCTGGAAGAGCATGCCGACCCGGCGCCGTACCTCGTGGGGCCGGGTGAGGACGTCCGCCCCGGCCACCGTGGCGTGACCGGAGGTGGGGCGGGCCAGGGCGCACAGCATGGCGATCGTGGTGGATTTCCCCGCGCCGTTGGGGCCGAGGAAGGCGAACGTCTCGCCTTGACGCACGTCCAGGTCCAGGCCGCGCACGGCGTGGGTGAGGGTGCCCTCCGGTCCCGGGTAGCTCTTGACCAGTCCGCGCGTGGTGATGGCGTACGCGGGCTCGGGGAGGTGGTGTGTGGCATGGGGGCTCGCGGGCGCGGCCGTCCTGAGGGCCGCCGGGGCGAGCTCGTCATCGTCGGTGTGTCGCTGCATGGGGTCTGGTCCTCGTCTACGGGTTCGCCGCATCCGCGGCCGCGGGTGCGTGCCGCTCTTCCCGTCGGTGCTCCGGCCGGCGGCTGCCCGGGACAGCCGCCGGCCGGATGGTGCCTGCTGTCCTACGCGCAGCTGACGCCGATGCAGACCGTGTTGAGGAGGGTCAGCAGACCGACGCACTCACACGTCGCGGCGAACGGCGCTCCGTCGACGCCGACGGGGTCGGTCTCCGGAAGGGCGTGCAGACGGGCCAGCAGTTCGAGGTCCTGGTTCTCCATGGGATTTTCCTTCTTTCTGTGGGATGGCGGCAGCACTGCTCTGCCGCTCGACCCGGCGACCGGTCGAGCCGGCGCCGGGAGTCTGTGGGGAGGGGACGCAGAGGGCGAGGCACGGAGACACGAAGGGAGGTCTGCGCCCGGTACGGCGGGCCCTCCCGGGCGCTCAACCCCGCTGCTCGACCATCCAGTGACGGGGGCTCGTACGACGGGCCCGCAGGAGGAAGGCGAGGATCCCGGCGGACCCGTCGCTCCAGCTGGTCGAGACGTCCCCGTACTCGTTGGGGAACACCACCTGTTCCTGCCGGTGGGCTCTTTCGGCCAGGAGGAGGCCGGCCAGATCCTCGGCCATGTCCTGGTAGACGGACTCTCCCGTGGCGTCCGCCACGTCGAGGAGGAAGTCGCCGTTGCCCGCGAGCCCGTGGCACTGGGTGAGCGCGGCGCGGGAGGCGCGTTCCGTGACGGCGTGCGTACTTCGGCGGGCCAGGTCGCCGAACCTGTCGTCCCCGGTGGCCTGCCACAGCCGTACGAGGAAGGTCCCGATGCCCGCCGCGCCGTGGCACCAGTACGGTGCCGTGGGCACGTCACCGGCCTGGGCGGGCCACTGGGCCGCCTCCCCGGTGCGTACGGCTCCTGCCAGGAGGTCCTCGCCGATCTCCACGGCCAGGTCCTTGTGACCGGGGTGCCGGGAGAGGTCCGCGGCGGCGAGCAGGAAGCAGCCGATGCCGGCCGTCCCGTGCGCGAAGCCGAGGTAGCGTTTGCCGCCCTCCGGGGAATCGGCCTCCCCGGGCACGGACCAGCCCACTCCCGCGGGCTCGCGGGTGACGGCGGAGGTCAGCCGGTCGGCCGCGTCGACGGCCAGCTCGGCGAAGCGGGCGTCCCCGGTGCGCTGCCACAGATGGAGGGCGGCGAGACCGCTGCCCGCGGTGCCGTGGGTGATGTCGTGATGGGGCGTCACCTGTTGCGGCGCCAGCGCCAGGGCCAGGGCGTGGTCGACGAGCCGGCGGTCGTCGACGGCGCGTCCGGCGTCGTACAGCGCCCAGGCGGTGCCACGGCCGCCGAAGTGCAGGCCGGGGCGCGGGGAGCGGAGGTCGGTGCGGTCCGCGATCCAGTGCCCCGCGGTGGCGAGCAGCCCGGGCAGTCGCGGGTCGCCGGTGAGTTCGAAGTACCGCGTCAGTACGGCCAGGACGCCGGCCGCGCCCTGCTGCACGGTGCAGGGATCGCTCTCCCCGGCCAGGGTCGACACGGGCCACAGCCGTCGGTCGTCCTCGGGGGTCATCGAGTCGACGAGGTGGTTCACGAGCCCGGCCACCACGGCATCGTGCACCGCGCCGTCCTGTGCCTCGCCGCCTCGAACCGGGCCGGCACCGACACAGGGCGCCGTCCCCACGACCCCGCCTCGCCCCGTCGGACCTGTCGTCCCCAGGGCCTCGCGGGCCCTGGCGGGATCCCATCGTTCGGCGGGATCGTCCCGCATCAGCCCCAGGATCATGTCCACCACGCCGTCCGGCAGCCGAAGCGGCCCGGTACAGGCCGTCAGCCATGCGGCGAGCCGCTCTTCGGCCGCCCTGCCCGCAGGCTCCTCGGGCAGGAGGTTCGGGACCTTCCCGGCCAGGACGAAGCAGGCGGTGGCTCCGAGGCTGTAGTAGTCGGCCGTCGGACGGACCGGCGCGTCGGCCAGGCGCTCGGGGGCGCTGAAGCCGGGCGTCCCCACCCGGGTCGGCAGCGCGGCCTCGTCCTCCAGGACGGCCAGCTCCAGGTCGATGAGGCGCAGTTCACCGTCCGGACGGACCATGACGTTTCCCGGTGTGAAGTCCCGCAGGACCAGGCCGAGGGCGTGCGCCGCCGCGACCAGGTCCACCAGGCGTGCGACCTGCGCCAGCGCGTCGGCCCGGTAGCGCTCGCCTCCCGCGTCGCGGAAGTGCTCGGCCACCCAGGTGCGCAGCGTCACGCCCGGCACCTCGTCCTGGGCCAGGAACAGGTGCCCGCCGTGCTCGAACAAAGCCACCGCTTCCGGGGCGAGACCCGTGTCCTTGAGCTTCTCCAACGTCCGGGCCTCGGCCCGCAGCCAGTCGCGGACGTCCCCGCCGGAGGCATCCCCCTCCACGTGCGGCCGGGCCTCCTTGATCACCACGCCCGCACCCGTACGGACGTCACTGCCCCGGTACACGCCGCCCTTGTTCGTCTGCCGGATCGCCTCGCGCACCGCGAAGCGGCCACCGAGCACCACCGGACGGCTCGTCGCGTCCCCGCTGCGCGGCGCCACCGGCACTGCGGCGGGGAACGGACACTCGACCCAGGCCGGCGGGGAGTACTGGCCGGTGCGCCTGTCCTCCACGGGATTGCCGTCGGGATCCTCGATGAACCACACGAGGAGACCGTCGTCCGACAGCCGCCGCCGGCCGACGAACGATCCGTAGCGGTAGTGCACCAGGCTGCGTACGGCGTAGGGCTGGTCGGACAGGATCCGGGGCCCGGCGAGACCCGCCGTGGCCGCGTGCAGCTCCTGGGCGAGAGCGGCCGCCTCGGCGTCGGAACGCGGGTAGACGGTGATGAACTTGCCCGAGCTCCCCCGTGGCGTCGCCCGGGAGTTGAGCGCGCTCACCTGCTCGAGGGACCGGGCGAACTTGAACCCCGACTGCTCCCGCAGCAGCACGCCCAGGGCCTTGGTGAGGACCGTCGGCGCGGAGGCGGCCGTGGCCGACACGTGCAGCTTCCACCCCTGCTCACGCCGCGTCCCGGCCAGGGGCGCGACCCGGCACCACATCTCGTCCGCCTCGACCGCCCAGCGCGCACCCGTACCCGTGGCGTGCAGCGCCTCGCGGAGGAGGCCTTCCAAGTCGACTTCGGTAGCGTGGCTCGTCATTGCGTGTCCCTCTCAACGGTGAGAACCGCTGACGGGAACGTGCCCGGTGACATAAACCGACCAACACACACCCACCCGGATTCACTTCATCCAGCGAGCGCGCGACGTTCTACCCCCGACAAGGAGCGCGCCCGGCGCAGCGAGCGGCGCACGATCGCCGGCCCTCCGTCCCCTCAGGACTCCGGGGTCCCCGCCGGCAGGGGCGCGGTCCAGTCGGCGAGGAGCCGGAGGGCCCGGGCGGTGTCGGAGCCCGGCTCGACGTTGTAGACGCACAGGGTCTGTTCGGTGTCGCCCGGGACCTGGAAGGACTCGTAGGAGAAGTGGAGATCGCCGGCGAGAGGGTGGTGGTAACGCTTGGCTCCGTGGGTCCGGCGCAGGACCCGGTGGTCGTTCCACCACGTGGAGAACTCCGGTGACTTCACGGTGAGTTCGCCGATCAGGTCGGCGAGACGGCGGTCGTGCGCGTTGCGGCCGGCTTCCAGACGGAGGATGGCGACGGTCTCGGCGGCGATCCGTTCCCAGTCGCCGACGCGTGCGCGGGCCTCGGGATCGAGGAGGTAGTAGCGGGCGAGGTTGCGGTGCGGCGCGGGCAGGGCGTCGAAGTCGGTGAGGACCTCGCGGGCCAGGCGGTTGGAGGCCAGGACGTCGGTGCGCCGCCCCAGGATGAACGCCGGCACGTGGTCGAGGGTCTGCAGCATCAGGTGCAGGCCGGGACGCACGCGCTGGGGACCGGCAGGGGTACGGCGGGCAGGTGTGGGCCGGGCGAGGAGGTCGGTGAGGTGCTCGCGTTCGGACGGGTCGAGCCGCAGCGCGCCGGCGAGGGATTCGAGCACCTCGGGGGAGGGGTTCTGGGCCCGGCCCTGTTCGAGGCGGGTGTAGTACTCGGTGCTGACTCCGGCGAGCCTGGCGACCTCGTCGCGGCGCAGGCCGGGT
>NZ_MWIG01000283.1:7172-16995 GCF_002156145.1 Streptomyces sp. NRRL B-24572
CGGGTGCGCAGGAAATCGGCGAGCTCGCGACCACGGTCATCCATGCCTCCAGTGTGACGGGCGGGAGCGGGCCGCACCCCGGGGCCGGGTGGTACTGCCGGTACCTGCCTCGGGGACACCTGCCCGCACAGGGCACTTTCCGGCGTCCTGCGAGGCGTCTCGGGATGGTGTTCTTGTCGAGGGCCGACGGCGACAGGCCGCAGCCCCGAACCCCACCCCCTGACCCACCTCGAAAGGTGTGTTTCATGACCACGCACATTTCCGCCCGTCCCCTCTCCGGCCGCGTCGCGGTGGTCACCGGTGCCTCCAGCGGCATCGGTGAGGCCACGGCCGAGCACCTCGCCGAGCTGGGCGCCCGGGTCGTCGTGCTGGCGCGGCGGGCGGACCGCCTGGAGCAGCTGGTCGCCCGGATCGAGAAGAACGGCGGCGAGGCCCTGGCCCTGGCGGCCGACGTGACCGACGCGGCCGCCGTGCGGGCGGCCGCGGACCGGGTCGCGGCCGAATTCGGCGGCGCCGACCTGTTGTTCAACAACGCGGGCGTCATGCTGCCGGCCCCCGTCGAGGAGCTGGCCACCGACCAGTGGCAGCACCAGATCGACCTCAACATCACCGGTCTGATGCACGTCATCGGCGCCTTCACCCCGCAGCTCGTCGAGGCGGCGGGTGAGCGCGGCGTCGCGGACCTGATCAACACCTCGTCGATCGCGGCGCAGAACATCTTCCCGAACTTCGCCGTCTACTCCGCGACCAAGGCGTACGTCACCCACCTCTCCCGGCACCTGCGGGCCGAGCTGGGCGCGAAGAACGTCCGGGTCTCGGCGATCGAGCCGGGCATCGTCGGAACCGAGCTGCAGAGCCACGTCACCGACGAGGGCGCCCTCGCCTGGCTGGAGAGCTCCAAGGAGACCATGGAGTGGCTCACGCCCGAGGACGTCGCGCGGACCGTCGGCTTCGTCGCGGGCCTCCCGCCGCGGGCCAACCTCCAGCAGGTCACCCTCATGCCCACGGCCCAGGCCGCCTGACGCGTACGGGAAAAGGAGCGGGTCCGGGGGCGTGGCCTGCCCCGGACCCCGTCGATGCCGCTCCCCATCACACGCCGGCACGCTTGAGGACCCGGGTCATCCGTCATTGCGTCGCGTCCTGCCTCTGGACCACCGCCGATCGAGCTCGGCGGACCAGATTCGAACCGGCATTTCGACGCACCAGGGCCCGGGCCCGGTCGATCCGGCGATGAGCGGCGCATGCTGAGTCCGGAGCAATAGTCTGAGATCGACCGCAGTCTGCCTCTGCCTGGTGGAGCCATCCCGGCGGGAAGTGCCGGGGAGGAGGACTCGAACCTCCACTGGAACCGCGGATGTCACGACAAGGCTCGGCTTCAGCTTTGCGCTCCTCGCGCACCCCGGCCGTGTTCTGTGGCCGGGGAGCCTGTGGTGTCCCCGCTACCCGAAGAGGTAGCCGAAGGCGGCGTCGCCGACCCGCTGTTCGCCTCCTCACGGGCGAACTTCACCGCCTGCTGGAGCTTCTCCACCCGCTCCACGAGCACGCGCCCGTCGACCGTGATGTCCGCACGCGCGTCGCAGTTCGCCCAGTCCTTGGTGGCCGTCACATCGAACAGGTGGGTCAGCGCCCGCACGGTGTCGCGCAGCACGTCCTCGGCCTTCACCTGCACCAGCATCGACTCGGGCGGCAGCTGCTCGCCCTCCTCGTCCTCCGGCTGGTAGGCACGGGAGATCCCGGCGAGCAGCGCGGGCTTCTGCAGGCCGTGGTGCGCCGCCGTCAGGTCCTGATGCGCTCGGGACTTGACGCCCTTCTCCACTGCGATGGCTTGATTCGGGAACGTTCGAGAATCGCGTGATTCGCTTCAAGTGGGACCTAGGGCCTCTCGTTTGGATCACTGGTGGCAGAGGCGTCCATGGGCCCTGCAAGTAGCTGCACTGTCAGCACCACCGTCTACGGTGCGACCATGTCGTTTGCCCTGCCCGATGGTCTGCCTCCCGGCCGGTTCCTGTTTTCCGGCCCTGCACACGTATGGGTCTCTGACGAATTTCCTCAAGACGTCGATCAGCTGTGGCCTCGCCTGCTGAGCGAGCAGAAAGCCTGCGGCCTGGTTCCGCTCTTGTGCCGGCCCGACGCCATGGGAAGGCCGCTCGGCCTGGACCACGTCGATGCTGTCCGTCTGGAGGAGGTGCTGGCCACGGACTTCGCCGAGTACCGGCGCAGGAGGCTGCCCTTCTGGATGGACCCGACACCGGCCCCGGCGCCGGAAGGAGTCGAGCCATGGCCCCACGATCCCGGGCCGCCCTTCGAACAGTGGCCGGGCCTGGCACCGCAGGTGCCGGCTGCGCCCGCAGGCCCGACGCCCGAGACGGCGGCGGCGAGCCTGCTGACCTGGTTCAGCGAGACGGGACAGTTTGGGCTGGACGAGTGCCGCCTCGTGCTCGTCCCTGCCCGTCGCGGCAGCGATGCTCTGGCGTCGATCGGCTGGTCCGCGGAGGCACCGTTGCCTCTGCTGTGTGCGCTCCTGCGGAGCTGGGAGGACCGTTTCGGTGCCCAGGTCGTGGTGGTGTTCGGCAGCGAGCTGCACGTGTCGGTCGCCAGGCCGCCCGCTGAAGCAGAGCACGCGAACCTGCTCGCCTTGGAGCACGTGCTCTCGACCGCGAACAACATCGTCGATGATCCGCCCACCCCGTTCCCCGAGTACGCGATGGACCTCGTGGGACGGACTTGCTGGTCGTTCTGGTGGGACTAGCCATGACGACCGTGCCGCCTGCTTCGTTGGTTCGGGTGTGCCGTTGACTGACGTGCAGTGGGCGCGGATCGAGCCGTTGTTGCCAGACCAGACGCCGCGGCGGGGTGGCCGGTGGCGGGATCACCGTGAGGTGATCGACGCGATCGCCTGGAAGTTCCAGACCGGCTCGCAGTGGGTCCACCTGCCCGAGAAGTACGGGAACTGGAGGGGCGTCTACAACAGGCTGCGGATGTGGGCCATCGACGGCACCTGGGAGCGGGCGTTCACCGCGCTCATCGCGCAGGCCGATGCCGAAGAAGACCTGACCTGGGCCGTCTCGGTCGACTCCGCTGCCGTGCGCGCTCACCAGCGCGCGGCCGGGGCCCGCACAAAAGGGCCCCGGCCGGCGAGCCGGACGACCATGCCATCGGCCGGTCTCGCGGTGGACTGACCACGAAGATCCACCTCGCCTCCGATGCCCACTGTCGGCCACTGGCCTTCGTGCTCAAGGCCGGACAGGCCGGCGACGCGCCCGCCTTCCCGCACGTGATGGCCCGCCTGCGCGTTCCGCGTCGACGAGGACGTCCCCGCACCAGGCCGGACCTGGTCCTGGCCGACAAGGCGTACTCCTCCCGAGCGATCCGCGAGCACCTGCGCAAGCGCGGGATCCGCGCGGTGATCCCCGTTCCGGCGGATCAACGCGGTCACCGGCTTCGTCGCGGAAGCCGCGGCGGCAGGCCCCCCGCGTTGGACCGCGAGGCATACAAGCAGCGCAACACCGTCGAACGCTGCATCAACCGCCTGAAACAGTGGCGGGGCATCGCCACCCGCTACGAGAAGACCGCAACCATCTACCTGGCCGGACTCCACATCGCCGGCCTCCTACTTTGGTCTGCCAGGCCAACGGCTCAGGAGCAGGAGCGAAGCGCATCCTGCCAGGCACCAGGGCTGCGGTAGTGGTTCTTGTGCCCGGCTGCAAGTACGTGGCGCAGTTCGGCAAGGTGCTGGGTGTTCGTGGGGAGATCCAGCCGGTCGAGGAAGGTCAGTGCGGCAGCCGGCTCCAGGTCGCCGTAGACGTCGTGGAAACTTGCCAGGAGGCCGCGGAAGACGGCCGAGTGCAGGGCAGGAAGCCGCATGGCGGTGCGGTACGTCAGCTCCTTCACCGTCCAGCGCACCGGTCCCGAACACTCCAGAACCCGCCGGGCTCGGCGGAGCAGGGCCTCCGATCGCTCGGCCACCACCCGGTCTATGTCGTTACCGAGAACCTCGGCGAAGGCCGTCGCGGAAGTGGCGTGGTCCTCGAACCAGTCCACCCACAGCGAGTAGGTGACGGCCTCGGCGTCCCGGTCCGCCTCCAGCCGCTGACGGTAGCCGTCCCACAGCACGTCGGCCGGCAGGGGACCCTCCGCACCCTCGTTCGCGAACCGGATCTCGCACGTGACCCAGTACTCGTCAAGGAGGTCCAGCAGCCCGAAAGCCAACCTCACCTGGTCGGCTGCACCGAGGTTTTCGGCAAACACATCACCGGCCCAGGAGTGCGCCACCTCGTTGGCGGTGAGCAACGCGTCCGGCTTCTCGTCGCTCACCCACCCGTCGCGCACCTGGCTGACGCCCTGATCAGCCAGCCAACGCCGCGCTGCCTCCTCGGCTTGCATCTCCACTCGGGAAGTATGACAAGCCTCGCAAGATCCAAACGAAACAGCCCAGCCGTTGCACGCCGCCGCACAGTTCTTACCCACGGCCAGACCTTCCTCTTCCACAGCTCAACCGCCGCATCGTCGCGCTCGATCGCCCGGCGGGTGGGCTGCTGCCACGACCAGCCGTGTCGCTTCAGCAGCCGTCACGTGCCCTCCACCGCGTACGAAACGTGGAACAGTCGACCGATCAGCGTCTTGACCCGCGCCAGCGTCCACCGCTGATCGGTCCAGCCGTGGACGAGCGGTCCACGCTCCAACTCCTGCTCCAGTCCCGCAACCTGAACCGGGCTGAGCCTGGGGCGTCCCGGCGATCCCTTCGACAGGAGCCCGGCCTCGCCCCGCTTGCGCCAGGCCGGCGCCACCGCTCCACCGGCCGCTCGCTCACCCGCAGCCCGGCGGCGATCTCCCGGTTCTTCTCCCCGCCCTCGAAGCCGTTCCGCAGCCTGCAGCCGGATCCGTTCCCGCGTGGCCCTCTCGGCGTCGGTCAGCCCGCCGCCCTGCGCGTACCTCACAGCCACCGCAGCCGACAGGCCGGCGTCAGGCAAACAACCCCGACCTCACCCGATCAAGTTCAGTAGCGTGCCTGAAGGCAGTACGAGGCCGGATACAGCGAGAAAGCACAGGGCCTGGGCGATGACAAGGCCCGGTGGCCGACCCTGTGGTCGCTGGAACCGCAGGTGAGAAGTACCACAACAGTGATCCGCCGACCGACGGGTCCACGGTAGACCTCGGAACTGTCGCTGCGGGCCATCACCACTTCCGAGCCCCCGACACGTGCAGTCATGGAGTGGCGGACAAGAGTTCTGACGACCCGTAGTGCAGGCCAGACGTCGTCGCCCGGTACACGACTGAACCCGACGGCTCCTGGAGCAGTCCGGGCGGGTCACTCACGTGCTGGTGTGACGGTGTGCGCGAGCTGGACGCGTGAGTGCAGGCCGAGTTTCCGGTAGACGCGGGTCAGGGTCGCTTCGACCGTCTTGACGCTGACGGTGAGGGTGGTGGCGATGTCGCGGTTACTCGCTCCGGTGGCGGCGAGTTCGGCACAGCGTTGTTCGGCGGAGGTGAGGCGGGGGTGGGTGTTGCCGCCCGCGAGGACGGCTTCCAGCCGGCCGAGGGTGTGCGCGGCGGTTTCGGCCCAGGGATATGCCTGGTGGGCGGTGAAGAGGTCGGCGGCGCCCTGCGCGGCGGCGCGGGCGCTGGCGCGTCGGCGCCCGCGTCGTTCGGTGTGGCTGAGCGCCAGCAGGGTCCTGCCGCGTTCGAGGGGAAGGTGGCGGAGGCGGTCGGCCGCGTCGGTGAGGCGCTGGGCCGCGGTGTCGTAGTCGCCGCGGGCGGCGTCCAGAAGCGCCTGGGCGCGTTCGAGCGGAGGGAGGACCGCGTCCCTGCCGAGGCCGGTCGCGGTGCGGCGGGTGTCGTCCAGCAGGCTCTGTGCCTGGTCGAGGTGGCCGAGGGCGACGAGGGTCTCGGCGAGTTCGGGATGCCAGCGCAGGACGGACGGGTCGTGGACCTGCTGGAGCTCCTCCAGGTGGCGTACCTCCTCCAGTGCCGCCAGGGCTTCTTTCGGACGGCCGGTGACCATGAGGAGGTGTCCGAGGGCGAAGAGGTTGCGGGAGAGGAAGACCCGGTTGTCCTCCTGCCGGGCGGTGTCGACTCCGCGGCGCGCGTGTACGAGGGCGAGGTCGGTGCGCCGGGCGGTGCCTTCGACGAGGGCGGAGGTGTAGCACGCCGGTGCGGGTGACAGGGCGGTCCCGTCGGTCAGCGCCTGGGCGCGGTGGGCGTGCTCGAGCGCCCTGGCGCACCGTCCGGCGCGGAGTTCGGCCTCGGCAAGGCTGCGCAGGATGTCCACGGTCGCCTCGGCGTCTCCCGTCCGCTCGGCTTCGACGAGCAGGGGAAGCAGCGCGGTGCGGGCCTCGTCCGGGCGGTCGTCGAAGAGGGTGTGCCGGGCGGCGAGGTGCTGAGGCGTGCCGTTGACCGGGAGCGGGGCGGTGCGTGGCAGGGACAGGGCGCGGCTGAGCGTGGTCTCGGCGTCGGGGTGGCCGAGGATGCGTTGGAAGCGGGCCTGCATCGTGAGGGCCATGACGGTGGTGGCGGTGTCGCCGACGGCCTCGGCGAGGGCGGTGGCCCGGCCAGCCAGGGCACACGCCCGGTGGGGGTCGCCTTCGTTGACGTTGGCCCAGACGGATCGACGGATGAGGACCTGCGCGGTGAGGTCGGACCGTCCGGCTGCTGCGTGGAGCGCGTCGGCGAACAGTTCGTCCGCGCTGTGCAGGTGCTGGCCGCTCGCGTCGATCAGGGCGATGAGGGCGGCGACGCGTTGGGCGGGGGTGGTGTCGTGGCCCAGGACCAGGCGGGCGGCGGCCCGGCCGCGGGGGAGGTCGCCGTAGTGGGCGGCGTCCCGTACGGCGGTCAGGGCCCGCTCGGTGAGCAGGTCGCTGTCGTCGTGCGGGGTGCGCTGGGCGGCGAGGAGGGAAAGCTCGGCAGCGAGCGCGTGTTCACCGCGCAGCCGGGCGCGCACGGCGGCGCGGGCGGCGTGGCGGGCCGACCGCGGGTCGGCGGCGTCGGCCGCCAGCGCGGTGTGCCGGTCGCGGTGGACGCCGTCACGGCTGGCCTCGGCCAGGCGGGCGTGCAGGAGCCTGCGCGCGTGCCCCGGCAGCCGGGCCACGAGTTCGGTGCCGATCGCGGAGGCGGTGAACCGCACCGTCCGGTCGGGCTGTCCGAGGTCGACGAGTCCGGCTGCTTCGGCCTCGGCCAGGAGGCTTTCGGCTGCCGGACCGGCGAGAGCGCTCAGCAGGTCGAGGTCGGGCCGGTCGTCGAGTGCGGCAGACGTCAGCAGTTCCTGGACCTCCCCCGACACGGTTCCCAGCCATTCGCCCACCAACCGGCGGGCCGGGGGAGGAAGGACAGGGTCGTCCTCGGCGTTCGGGGCGATCGGCACGGCGGCGGTGTGGCCGCGAACCTGGGCGAGTGCCAGGGCCAGCGCCGGGTTCCCGCCGCTGTGGGTGTGGATGCGCGTGACCTCGCGGGGGGCGAGCCGGTACGGGGACAGCAGCGTCGCGACCTGGGGGGCCGTCAGGGGCGGGATGCGCACCGCGCACGCGTCCTCCCCGCACCAGTGGCCCACGGCCCCCGGGCGCCAGGTGCGCTCGGCCGCGATGACGGGAAGGTCCGGGGTCAGGCGCAGGGCCCAGCCCAGGACGGCCGCGCTGGCCGGGTCCAGCCACTGGGCGTTGTCCACCACCAGCGTCATGGGTGGTACCTCTCGCAGCAGAGCGGCGGTCTGCCGGCGCAGCCGCAGGGCCGAACCGGCGTCGTCCGGGGAGCCCGGCTGGTCGGCGGCCTCGTCGAGTCCCGCCGCCAGCTCCCGTGCGGCAGGCAGTGCCTGGAGCGCCAGCGCGAGTTCGAGCAGTCCGGCACAGGGAACCCGGGCGTCCTGCGGACGCGGGGCCAGCCGCAGGACGGGCAGGCCCAGCCGTCGCCCCAGGGCCCCGGCCGCGGCGGTCTTGCCGCTTCCGGGCGGCCCGAACAGGACCATCCGACGGGTGCCGTGCACGTCTTCCGGCACCACCGGCAGCACGGGACCGGCCTCGTGGAACGCGCTCATCCACATCGCAGACTCTGGCATCGGGCCATGGTGCGCCCGCCGGGCCTCCCCGTCCAGATCAAGGGGTTGCCCCGATGTCGGCCGCCCCCTGCGTCCCTAGCCTCATGGCCACAGCCGAGCCAACCGCTGCCGAACGCCCCCCGCACCCCAGATGACGTTCTGCGGCACATCCCCGACAAGGCCCGGCGGAAGGATCTCGATGAACCGCAAGAACGCCCTGGCTGCCGGTGTCGCGGCAGCCCTCGCCCTGGGCACCGTGACCGTGGTGGCCACCCAGTCCACCGCGGCCGCCGGCACCTCCGCCGTCCGACCCGGCGCCGGCTTCCAGGCGATGACGGCCGACTCACGCGGCGAGGCGATACGCACGGCCGGCCGGAACGCGGCCGCCACCGCCCGCGCGCTCGGCCTGGGCCCCGACGAGCGCCTGGTGGCCAAGGACGTGCTGATCGACGCCGACGGCACCCGGCACGTGCGCTACGACCGCACCTACAGAGGCCTGCCCGTCATCGGCGGCGACCTGGTGGTGCACCTCACCGAGGACGGCAGGATCACCGGCTCGGATCTGGCGCACCAGGGCGCGATCCGGATCGCCGACACCACGCCGAAGCTGACGGCGACCGACGCCTCGGCCGCCGCCGTGAAGCACGCCAAGCACGTGAAGAACGCGAAGATCAAGGGCTCGGACAGCAGCACTCTGATGGTGTACGCGGTCGGCAAGGTGCCGGTCCTCGCCTACCGCTCGACCGTCACCGGTGCAGGTGAGGCCGGCCCGGCCACGCGTCAGGCGGTGATCGTCGACGCGACCAGCGGCGCGCCGCTGGACCAGTACGAACTGCACCAGAACATCACGGGCACCGGCAACGGCGTCACCGTCGGCCAGGTCTCCATCGAGACCACCCAGTCCGGCAGCGGTTACACCCTCACCGACGCCGCGCACGGCGGCACGATCATCTACGACTCGTACAACAGCCCGCAGTCGAATCCGAAGCAGAACGCCCGGCCCTTCTCCAAGACCACCAACTCCTGGGGCAACGGCACCACGTCCAGTCGCGAGAGTGCCGCCGTGGACGCCTCCTACGGCCTGGCGAAGACCTGGGACTACTACAAGAACTCCTTCAACCGCTCCGGCATCCGCAACGACGGCCGCGGCGCCCCGGCGTACGTGCACATGGACAACAACGTGCTGAACGCCTTCTACGACGACGACTGCTTCTGCATGTTCTTCGGCGACGGCTCCTCGCAGAACGGCAACACCCCGGTCACCGCGCTCGACGTGGCCGGTCACGAGATGAGCCACGGCGTCACCGCCGCCACCGCCAACCTCAATTACTCCGGTGAGTCCGGCGGCCTCAACGAGGCCACCAGCGACATCTTCGGCACCATGGTCGAGTTCTCCGCCGACAACGCCGGTGACCCGGGCGACTACTACATCGGCGAGAAGCTCAACATGTCGGGCGGCTACATGCGCCGGATGGACAACCCCTCCGCCGACGGCAACTCGCTGTCCTGCTGGACCTCGAACGCCGGCTCGGTGGACGTCCACTACTCCTCCGGCATCGGCAACCACTTCTTCTACCTGGCGGCCGAGGGCACCGGTGCGAAGACCATCGGCGGACGCTCGCACAACGGGACCACCTGCAACAACGACACCTTCGCGGGCATCGGCAAGGACAAGGCCGCAGCGGTCTGGTACCGCGCGCTGTCCACCTACATGACCTCCACCACCAACTACGCGGGCGCCCGCACCGCCACCCTGCAGGCCGCCGCCGACCTGTACGGCACCGGCAGCACCCAGTACAA
>NZ_MWIG01000284.1:0-3326 GCF_002156145.1 Streptomyces sp. NRRL B-24572
TCCGGCCCATCGTCGCCGAGCTCCAGCGCAAGTTCTCCGTGAGCGCGGCGGAAGTGGGAGACCAGGACCTTCACCGCAGGGCCCGGCTGGGCGTCGCGCTGGTGTCCGGGGACCACGGATTCGTATCGGACGTGCTCGACCGCTGTGAGCGGCTCGTCGCCGCGCGTCCGGAGGTGGAACTCCTTTCGGTACGCCGAAGGCTCCACACTGATGAAGACTGATTTGAGCAAGGCAAAGAAGGAGAAGGACCAGTGGCCGACAACGCGCGGGCGAAGAAGCTGGCAGACCTCATCCGGGAGGTGGTCGCCGAGAAGCTGCAGCGCGGCATCAAGGACCCCCGCCTGGGTACGCACGTGACCATCACGGACACCCGCGTCACCGGTGACCTGCGGGAGGCCACGGTCTTCTACACGGTCTACGGCGACGACGAGGAGCGCGCGAGCGCCGCGGCGGGCCTGGAGAGCGCCAAGGGCATCCTCCGTTCGGCCGTGGGCCGGGCGGCGGGGACCAAGTTCACCCCGACCCTGACCTTCGTGGCCGACGCCCTTCCGGAGAACGCCCGCACCATCGAGGACCTCCTCGACAAGGCGCGCGCCTCCGACGCCCAGGTGCGTCAGGCCTCCTCGGGTGCCACCTTCGCGGGTGACGCCGACCCCTACAAGAAGCAGGGCGAGGACGAAGCCGCCGAATGAGCACCTCGGGAAAGACGCCCGACGGGCTTGTCATCGTCGACAAGCCGTCGGGCTTCACTTCGCACGACGTCGTGGCCAAGATGCGCGGGATCGCCAAGACCCGCCGCGTCGGCCACGCCGGCACGCTCGACCCCATGGCCACGGGCGTCCTCGTCCTCGGCGTGGAGCGGGCGACCAAGCTCCTCGGTCACCTCGCGCTGACCGAGAAGGAGTACCTGGGTACCATCCGCCTGGGCCAGACGACGATCACCGACGACGCCGAGGGCGAGATCACGGCGTCGGTCGACGCTTCGAAGGTCACCCGCGAGCAGATCGACGCCGGCGTCGCCGAGCTGACCGGCGCCATCATGCAGGTGCCGTCGAAGGTCTCCGCGATCAAGATCGACGGCAAGCGGTCGTACGCGCGCGTGCGCGGCGGCGAGGAGTTCGAGATCCCGGCCCGCCCGGTCACCGTCTCCTCCTTCCGCGTGTACGACGTCCGCGAGGAGACCGCCGAGGACGGCACGCCCGTCGTCGACCTGGTCGTCTCGGTGGTCTGTTCCTCCGGTACGTACATCCGGGCGCTCGCCCGGGACCTCGGCGCCGGACTCGGCGTCGGCGGCCACCTGACCGCGCTGCGCCGCACCCGGGTCGGCCCGTACAAGCTGGACTCGGCCAGGACCCTGGACCAGCTCCAGGAGGAGCTCACGGTCATGCCGGTCGCCGACGCGGCCGCGGCGGCGTTCCCGCGCTGGGACGTCGACGAGAAGCGGGCCAGGCTGCTGCTCAACGGCGTCCGCCTGGAGATGCCGGAGTACCCGAAGGGGCCCGTCGCGGTCTACGGACCCGAGGGGAAGCTGCTCGCGCTGGTCGAGGACCAGCGGGGCAAGGCGAAGAGCCTCGCCGTCTTCGGCTGAGCCGACCTCCGAACGTGGGGCGGGCACGCACGCGCGTGCCCGCCCCACGTTTCTTCCCCCCTCGGTTTCCCCCGTGGAGTGTCTGTCCGGCGGAGCCGCCGAAATTCACCCCATCAGGGAGGCGCTCGGAGTGAACGGGGGAGTGGGAGGGGGCGCGTTTCCCCGCGAGCGCCTCCGGGTGATCACCGGCCGCCTACCGTCGACACCATGGGAAGCGGGGACCTGGCGACGCTGGTGCGCATCTGCGATCCGGCGGGCCGGCCACGCGGCACCGGTTTCCTCGCTGACCACCACGGAACGGTCGTCACCAGCCACGAAGCCGTCGACGGGCTCAGCCGTGTCGTCCTGCACGCCCCCGGCGACCGGAGCTGGCTCGCCGAGGCCGAGGCCGTCACCCCGCTGCCCGAGAGCGGCCTCGCGCTCGTCCGGACCGAAGGGCTCGGCGGCCGCCCGCTGCCGCTCGCGACCCGGCCCGAGATCGAACCCGGCACATACGTACGGATCGCCGCCCAGGGCTGGCGCGAGGCCCGCGTCCTCGGCCCCGCCTCCGTCACGTACACCGCCGCCGACCGCTTCCACGCCCTCGCCGACGCCCTCGAACTGGCCATCGGCACCGAGGGCGCCGAGGCGCTCCGCCGCGGCGGACAGGCCGCCGGAGGACCCGTCCTGGACACCGTCACCGGCACCGTCCTTGCCGTCCTCGGCACCGCCCTGCACGGCGACCGCCAGGCCGCCGGGTACGCCGTGCCGCTCCGGCCCGCAGGACCGCCCGCCGCCCCGTACGGCGAGCGCCGGGCCTCCGGGTACGAGGCCCCGCTCACCGCCCCGCACGGCGAGCGCCCGGCCGCCGGGCACGCCGTGCCGCCACGGCCCGCCGACCCGCTCGCCGACCTGCTGCGGCGCAACGCGGCCACCGTCCCCGCCTACGGACCCGACCTCAACCTCGCCGCCATCCTGGAGCTCACCGCCACCTCCACCGGGCCCGTACGGGACCCCGGCCCCTGGCCCGAGCCCGTCGAACGTCCCGACTGCGTCCGCGAGTTCGCCCGCTTCGCGACCGGCCGTGCCCCGGTCCTCGCCCTCGTCGGCGCCCCCGGCACCGGCCGCACCACCGCCCTCGCCGCGCTCTGCGCCCGCCGCGCCCGGGGCGCCGCACCCGCCCCCACCGTCCGGCTGCGCGGCGCCGACCTGCGCGCCGAGGACCGCTCGCTCGCCGACGCCGTCGGCCGCGCCCTGCACCAGGCCGGCCGGATCGTCGCCGCCTCCGGGGCGCTCGGCGACACCACGACCGCCACCCCGGAGCGGGCCGCCGCCCTCGCCCGGGACGCGGGCCGCCCGCTCCTCGTCGTCCTCGACGGCCCCGAGGAGATGCCACCGCTCCTCGCCCACCGGCTCGCCGACTGGACGGCGGCCACGGAGCACTGGCTCCGCACCCACGGAGCCCACCTCGTCACCGCCTGCCGTCCGGAGCACTGGGAACAGGCGGGCGCGCTGTACGGCCCGGGGGCGCTGCACCGGCCGGCGGGGGACCCGGGCCGGGCGGCGGGGCCCGGCAGCGGCCCGTCCGACCCGGGCCGGGCCTCGACCGGCACCGGTGACGCCATGCCCGCCGCGGTCGTCCTCGGGCCGTACACCGAGACGGAGGCCCGCGCCGTACGCGAGGGCTACGGGATCGGGGAGACGGACCTCGCCCCGGCGGACGCCCGGCACCCGCTGGCCCTGCGGCTGCTCGCCGAGG